>DASXLF010000113.1:0-18348 GCA_036496405.1 Steroidobacteraceae bacterium
CCCCTCGCACACTCGCGCCATGCGTATTTCCAAGCCCTTTGACGTCATCGTTGTCGGTGGCGGCCACGCTGGTACCGAGGCCGCGCTGGCTGCGGCGCGCATGGGTTGCGAGACGCTGTTGCTCACCCAGAATATCGAGACTGTCGGGGCCATGAGTTGCAACCCGGCGATTGGCGGCATCGGCAAGGGACATCTGGTGCGCGAGATCGATGCCCTCGGCGGCGTCATGGCGCGCGCTGCCGACCAGGCCGGCATCCAGTTCCGGACCCTCAACGCCAGCAAGGGTCCGGCGGTGCGCGCCACGCGCGCGCAGGCCGACCGCCAGTTGTACAAGCAGGCGATCCGTACCGCGCTCGAGCAGCAGGCCGGGCTGTCGATCTTCCAGCAGGAAGCGGTGGCTCTCGTGGTGCAGGGCGATCACGTGGCCGGCGTCGAGACCATCAGCGGCATCGTGTTCGAGGCGGGCAGCGTGGTGCTCACCGTGGGTACCTTTCTTGCGGGCCGCATACACGTGGGGCTGGAGCAGTCACAGGGTGGCCGCGCGGGTGACGCGCCATCCGTGCGTCTGGCCGCGCAGTTGCGTGACCTCGCTCCGCGCACCGCCCGGCTCAAGACCGGTACCCCGCCGCGAATCGATGGACGCACCATCGACTATTCGGGGCTGACGGTTCAGCACGGGGACTCGCCCACGCCAGTGTTCTCTTTCCTCGGGCGCGCCAGCGAGCATCCGCGCCAGTTGCCGTGCCATATCACCGCCACCAACGAGCGCACGCACGACATCATCCGTGCCGCATTCGATCGCTCGCCCATGTTCACGGGCCGCATCGAAGGCTCCGGCCCACGCTATTGCCCTTCGGTCGAAGACAAAGTGCAGCGCTTCGCCGGCAAGAGCGCACACCAGATATTCATCGAACCGGAGGGACTCGATACCTACGAGGTCTACCCCAACGGCATCTCTACCAGCCTGCCGTTCGACGTGCAGCAGCAGTTCGTGCGCAGCATCCGTGGCTTCGAACAGGCACACCTCACCCGCCCCGGCTACGCCATCGAATACGATTTCTTCGACCCGCGCGATCTTCGGCCCTCGCTCGAAACCAAGACGCTCGCGGGTCTGTTCTTCGCCGGTCAGATCAATGGCACCACCGGTTACGAGGAGGCCGCCGGGCAGGGTCTGCTGGCGGGTATTAACGCCGGCCTGCGCGCACGCGCCGCACCGGCCTGGATACCCAGGCGCTCGGAAGCCTATATCGGCGTGCTGGTCGACGACCTGGTCACGCAGGGTACCGCCGAGCCGTACCGCATGTTCACCAGCCGCGCCGAGCACCGGCTGCTGCTGCGCGAGGACAACGCCGATGCGCGCCTGACCCCGATCGGGCGCGAACTCGGGCTGGTGGATGAGGAGCGCTGGCGGCTGTTCCAGCACAAGCGCGAAGCCATCGAGCGCGAACTCGCGCGGCTGGCCGGGCATCGCTTCAAGGCCGGGCAGATTCCGGCGGAGTGGTCCGCGCGTGTACTGGGCGCGTCCGCGCCGGTGCGCGATGTGGGCGCGCTGGAGTTGCTGCGCCGGCCCGAGGTCAGCTACGCCTCGCTGCTGGAACTGGTGGGCGAGCCCGGCCCCGATGCCAGCGATGGCACGCCGCTCGATGAGCGTGTCGCGCCGCAGGTGCGGCGCGACATCGAAGTACGCAGCAGTTATGCCGGATACATCGAACGCGCACAGCACGAGATCGAGCGCGCGCAAGCGCACCAGGAGACGGCGCTGCCCGCGGCGCTGGATTACTCCACGCTCGGTGGACTGTCTAATGAAATACGCCAGAAGCTCACGCAGATCCGACCGGCCACCATCGGCCAGGCGGCCCGCGTACCCGGGGTTACACCGGCCGCGGTTTCGATTCTGCTGGTGCATCTGCGGCGTCACCACGGGTAGGGACTTCAAGGAAGGGGGGACTTCATGGAAACGGCAGCGCAGGTATTGCGGTACAAGGGCAGCACTATCCACAGCGTCGAGCCGGACTCGCCGGTGCTCGAGGCCATACGGCTCATGGCGGAGCATTCCGTCGGTGCACTGCTGGTCATGCAGGGCGATAAGCTGGTCGGGGTGATTTCGGAACGCGACTACGCACGCAAGGTGATTCTGCTGGGCTTTGCTTCCAGTGAGACGCCGGTGCGGCAGATCATGAGCTCACCGGTCATGACCGTTCGGCCCGATCAGACGGTGCGCGAGTGCATGCAGCTCATGAGCGAAAAGCGCGTGCGGCACCTGCCGGTACTGGATCGCGAGCGCGTGATCGGCGTGCTCTCGATCGGCGACCTGGTGCGCGCGGTGCTCGAGGAGCAGCAGCAGACCATCGAAGAACTCGAACGCTATATCCGCAGCTGAAGCATCGCCGGTTACTTGCGCCAGAACGTCGGCGTGAGCAGCACCGCGAAGGTGATGATCTCGACGCGTCCGAGGAACATGCCGGCGATGCACACCCAGCTCTGGAAGTCGTTCAGCGCGCTGTAGTTGCTGGACGGTCCCACGAGATTGAGGCCCGGTCCGGCGTTGTTGATGCAGGCGACGATGGCAGACAGCGCCGATACGAAGTCCAGGCCGGAAATCAGCAGGGCGAAGGTCAGCACCGCCATGGTGATGAAATATAGAAAGATGAACGCCAGTACCGAATAGACCACGCCGTTGGGCACTGCCTGCCCCGCGATCTTCAGCGGCCGTATGGCCTGCGGATGCACCAGCGTGAACATCTCGCGCAGCGACTGTTTGAACAATATCAGCGAGCGGAACATCTTGATGCCACCACCGGTCGAGCCGGTGCAGGCGCACAGCGAGCCCAGGAACAGCATCCACATGGGCGCGAATATCGGCCAGCTGCCGTAGTCGGTGTTGACGAAACCGCTGTCGGTGGCCGCGGAAATCACGCTGAAGGCGCCATAGCGCAGGGACGTGAAGTAATCGCCGTACACGCTCTTGCCATCCAGAAACCAGGCCATGGCGACGCAGCTGCCGAGAATCAGCAGCAGCATCCACCGCACTTCCGGATCACGGCGATAGACGTTGAAGTCGCCGCGGCGCAGGGCGATGAAATGGGTGGCGAAATTCATGGCCGCGATCAGCATGAAGATCATCAGCACGAATTCGATCATCGGCGAGTGGAAGTAGGCGATATTGGCGTCGTGGGTGGAGAAGCCACCCAGCGCCAGGGTCGAGAACGCATGGCAGATGGCATCGAACAGCGACATGCCGGCGGCCCACAGTGCCACTGCGCACGCCAGGGTCAGGCTGACGTAGACCGCGCCCAGGGTCTTCGCGGTCTCGGTGATGCGCGGCGCCAGCTTGGCGTCCTTGACCGTTCCGGGCGCGCCGGCACGATACAGCTGCATGCCGCCCACACCCAGCAATGGCAGGATGGCCACGGCCAGCACAATGATGCCCATGCCACCCAGCCAGCTCAGCGAGTGGCGCCACATGTTGATCGAGTGCGGCAACTGGTCGAGGCCAGTGAGCTGTGTGGCGCCCGTGGTCGACAGGCCGGACATGGTCTCGAAGTAGGCGCGGGTGAAACTCAGGCCGGGCAGGTCGATCATCAGCGGCACGGTGGCCACGGCGGCTATGGTCAGCCAGCTCACCGTCACCAGCAGGTAGGCGTCACGCGGCTTGAGATCGTAGCGATAGCGGCGCGTGGCCACGCGCAGCGCCAGTCCGCCCAGCACGCAGACGGCGGCGCCGATCAGGAAGCCGCGCAACGGCAGGATTTCGCCGAACAGCAGTCCGGTCACGATCGGCAGCAGAAAATACACCGCAAACCAGGCGAGCAGCGAGCCGAAGATGCTCAGTACGCCGAACAGCGAGCGCATCGCGCGGCTACCCTCAGGTTTCGCTCTGGAACAGCCGCGAGACCGTATCGATGTGGCGGCGGTCCGACAGGAAGATGATCACGTGGTCCTCGGCCTCGATGGTCGTATCGTGATGCGCCATGATGACGTTCTCGCCGCGCACGATGGCCACGATGCTCGCTCCCTGCGGCAGCTTGATCTGTTCGAGCTGGCGTCCGATCACACGCGAACGGCTGTGCGTGCCATGGACCACGGCCTCTATGGCTTCGGCGGCGCCGCGCCGCAGCGAATGCACACGCACGACGTCGCCGCGCCGCACGTGCGCCAACAGGGAGCCGATCGTGATCGTCTGCGGCGAAATGACGATGTCGATGCTGTGATTTTCCATCAGCTCGCCATAGGAAGGGCGGTTGATCAGCGCCATGACGCGCCGCGCGCCCAGCCGTTTGGCCAGCATCGCCGACAGCACGTTGGCCTCCTCGGAATTGGTGAGGGCCGCAAATACATCGGCGCTGTCGATGTTCTCCTCGACCAGCAGTTCCTCGTCGGCGGCATCGCCGTTGAGCACGATGGTGTTCTCGAGTATTTCCGAGATCCGGCGCGCGCGGCGCGGATCGCGTTCGATCAGTTTGACCTGATTGCTCTTTTCCAGCGTGCGTGCCAGCCGCACGCCGATGTTGCCGCCGCCGGCAATGACCAGGCGCCGGACCGGATCCTCGCTGCGGCGCAGTTCCGCCATGACGCGGCGCAGATCGTCGGAGGCGGCGACGAAGAATATTTCATCGTCCTCCTCGACCACGGTGTCGCCGGCCGTGGGCACCAGCTTGTCCTTGCGGTAGATGGCGGCCACCCGCGCTTCGGTATCGGGCAGGTGTTCGCGCAGCGTGCGCAGCTCGCGTCCGACCAGCAGGCCGTCACGGCGCGCACGCACGCCCACCAGCTGCACGCGCCCATCGGCGAAGTCGACCACCTGCAACGCGCCCGGATAAGACAGCAGCCGGGCGATGTATTCGGTGACCAGCTGCTCCGGACTGATCCACACGTCCACCGCCAGCGCGCCTTCGGTGAACAGCTGTTCGCGCGCGGTGTATTCGGGCGCGCGGATGCGAGCGATCTTGGTGGGCGTGCGGTACAGCGCGTGGGCGATTTCGCAGGCGACGATGTTGATCTCGTCACTGTTGGTCAGCGCCACCAGGATATCGGTGTCGGCGATGCCGGCGGACTCGAGCACCACCGGATAGGCGCCGTTGCCAGCAACCGCGCGCACGTCCAGCCGGTCCTGCATTTCGCGCAGCACGTCCTCGTTGGTATCCACGACCGTGACTTCATTGGCCGGTTCGCGCGACAGGTGATAGGCCGCCGTGCGCCCCACCTGGCCGGCCCCCAGTATCAGAATTTTCATCAGCCCGAGATCCCTACATCACTTCAAGGTTGGCATATTGCAGCATGAGCCATTTGGATCCCTGCTGCTCGAAATTGACCTGTACGCGCGCGTGCGGTCCCTGGCCTTCGATATTGAGCACCGTGCCCTCGCCGAACTTGCCGTGACGCACGCGCGTGCCCAGGCGCATGCCGCCGCCCAGCACTTCAGACAACGGCGATTGCCATGGGCCGCGGCCATTGCGCACGTGGCCATTGTGCGCATCGCCCGATGGTGCCTGTGACAGGCGAATGCGTGGCCGCACTTCCTCGATCATCGCCGGCGGCAACTCCTGGATGAAGCGCGAAGGCGCGTTGTGGCTGTCGACGCCGTGCAGGCGCCGCTGCTCGGCGTAGGTGAAATACAGCTGGCGCATGGCGCGCGTCATGCCGACATAGCACAGCCGCCGCTCCTCCTCGAGTCCCTCGAGATCATTGATCGAGCGCTGGTGCGGAAACAGGCCGTCTTCCATGCCGCTCAGGAACACCAGCGGAAATTCCAGTCCCTTGGCGGTATGCAGAGTCATCATCTGCACGCAGTCGTCAGAGCGCGTGCCCTGGCCCTCGCCCGACTCGAGCACCGCGTGCGCCAGAAAGTTCTGCAGCGGCGTGCCGTCGCCTTCCGGATCGAAGCCGCGTGCCGCGCTTACCAGCTCGAGCAGGTTTTCCACCCGGGCTTCGCCGCGGTCGGCCTTGTCCTTCTGATGATGCTCGATCAGCCCACTGTCCTGGATCACCAGATCCACCTGCTCATGCAGCGGCAGGTCGGCCAGCCCCTGGGCCAGGCGCTCGATCAGCTGCAGGAAAGCGCGCAAGGCATTGGTGGCGCGGCCGGAGGAGGCGTCGGCGCAGGCGGTTATAGCCGCGCGCCACAACGAGCTGCCGGCGCCGCGTGCCGCCTGGCGCAGCGTATCGATGCTGCGCGCACCGATGCCGCGCGGCGGCAGGTTCACGATGCGCTCGAACGAGGCGTCGTCGTCGCGGTTGGCGATCAGGCGCAGGTAAGCCAGCGCATCCTTGATCTCGGCGCGCTCGAAGAAACGCAGCCCGCCATAGACGCGATAAGGCAGGCGGGCGCTGATCAGCGCTTCCTCGAAGGTGCGCGACTGCGCGTTGGAGCGGTACAGGATGGCGATCTCGCGCCGCAGGCCGCCGCGTTGTGTCCACTCCAGGATGCGCGTGATTACGAAATCCGCCTCGTCGCGCTCGTTGAACGCCGCAAACAGCTTCACCGGGTCGCCGCGTTCGCCGCTGGTCCACAGAGTCTTGCCCAGGCGGGCGGAATTGTTGCTGATCAGGGCATTGGCGGCTTCCAGGATTGCAGCCGTGGAGCGGTAGTTCTGCTCCAGGCGGCACAGCTTTGCCTGCGGGAAATCGTCGCGGAATTTGTGCAGATTCTCGACCCGCGCGCCACGCCAGCGATATATGGAATTGTGGGTGATCATTCCATTGGCGACGAAATTGTGCGTGCGCTCGATGTTGAGGTCGTAGACCTTTGTTTCGCAGTCCTCGAATTCGACCCGCTCGACTATGTCGAAACCTGCTGATTCCGTTGCCACCACCATGCCGGCGCGAATGGCGCCAGCATTGATGAATGGCAGCGAACGTTCGACCATGTGCCCCTGCAATATATAGTTCCCGTCCAGCACTTCGCTGATTTGACGCGCGACCTTCATCAGCTCGCCAAAATCACTGCGCACGGTTTCGAACCGCCAGCTCTTGCCGGTACTTTTTGCGCTGCGTACGCTAATGCCCATCGCTTCAAGCGCTTTGCGGTCAGCTGCGTCCACTCCGACGACGGAGATGCGGTGCATGGGATTGGCGCCCCGACGGTCGGCGCACAGGGTAATCACCAGATTACGGCGGTTCGAGTTGCGTGACCGCGGTCGATGATGCGGGCGATCCGGGTCCAGGCCGACATCCCGTAACAGGCGCAATCCCGCATCGGTCGTGTTAAGGGAGTAAAAGATCCTCGCGATGTGCTCCGGATCATGCACCAGTCCATTGCATCCTTTCCCTTTCCTCGCGACGAACGGCAGCGTTGGCAAGCCGTACCGCAGTGACGTCAGCATCTCGTGCGATCTGGCTTCGTTCTCACTACGGTGCGTGCTGACGATCCACGCGGCGTCGGCATGCTCCTGTACGGCACGCTGTTTGAAACCGACCATGGGTTTGGACTGGCCGGCTGTGTAAACCTGCGACGTGCCCAGGCGATAGCCGATGCCCACCTTGTGCATCAAATACAGGAAGTACGTCTGGGGCGTCTCGCCGAGCACGTAACCGGCAAAGTGGGTGTGCTCCGGAGTGCTTCTGATGATGTTGCCCGAGCGCAGATGCAGGCAGATCATGCGACCGCGGCGCCGTCGGACAAACTGCTCCGTCACCTTGGCCGGACGCAGATCCCCGCAGCCGTAACTGGAAAGCACGTCATCGCCTGGCACGATCGCCTCGATGGGCTTTCGCGAGCGGTCTCCCATGGTCACGGCCGTGCCGGCAGCGAGACACTGATCGTCATCGCCCACGACGAACGGCGCTCCCTCGGAGCCCACCAGCAGGCGGATCCATGCGTACTGAATGGCGTTGGTGTCCTGGAATTCATCGACCAGCACGTGACGGAAACGTGCGCGGTAGTGGCGCAGCAGTTCCGGCTGGTCGCGCCACAGCTCGAAGGCGCGCAACAGCAGTTCGGCGAAATCCACTACTCCCGAGCGCGCGCACGCTTCCTCGTATTGCGCATAGAGCTTGATCATCTGTGCTTCGGTGGCGTCGGCGCCGGTCTTGAGGTGCTGCGGCCGGCGGCCCTCATCCTTGTGTTTGTTGATGAAGTACTGCACTTCACGCGGCACCCAGCGGTTCTCGTCGAGCTCCTGCGCCTTCAGGAGTTTCTTGATCAGCCGCAACTGATCCTCGGAATCCAATATCTGAAAGGTCTGCACCAGTCCGGCTTCGCGCCAGTGCATGCGCAGCAGCCGGTGAGCAATGCCGTGGAAGGTGCCGAGCCACAGCGCATCGCCGGGGATGCCGAGCAGCGTCTCGACCCGGCCACGCATCTCGGCCGCCGCCTTGTTGGTAAAGGTCACGGCCAGCACGCCGTGCGGGGATACACCTTCGGTGGTAATCAGCCAGGCGATGCGGTGCGTCAGTACTCGCGTCTTGCCGCTGCCCGCCCCGGCCAGCACCAGGACCGGCCCCACCGGAGCGGTCACAGCCGCGCGCTGCGCCTCGTTCAAGGGATTAAGGATGGGTGAAAGGTCCATGCGGGGCGCGGATTCTACCAGCGATTGCGCAGCTCCCGCAGCGCCAGAAATACCTCGCGCGGCGACGGTTCGGCGGGCAGATTCGGGCGCGCCTTGCGCACGCCGGCAATGACCTCGGGCGAGTCGAGGCGCAGGAAAACATTGATCTGTTTTTCCTCGCCCAGCGACAGGATCGGCATGTCGTTGGCAGCCAGTCCGGCGACGCGTTGCGCGAGCTCGCGCGCCTTCTGATTCGACGGCTCGCGATCGAGCGTAAAGGCAAGGTTGCGCGAGAGATATTCGTGTCCTGGAAATACCCGCGTCGTGGCCGGCAGGCGCGACAGGCAATCGGCGTAGCTCTCGTACAGCAACTGTGGATCGCCACCGTGAATGCAATTGCCCACGCCGGCGTTGAACATTGTGTCGCCGGAAAACAATGCCGGCGCCGCTTCCGCGTACAGGCACAGATGCGCGCGCGTGTGACCCGGGGTATCCAGGCAGCGCAGCTGCACCGTGCGGCCCACGTTCACCAGGTCGCCGCCGTTGAGGCCGTGCGTGACGCCGGGAATGCGGCCCACGGCCGCGGCGTGCGCCAGTACGCTGGCGCCGGTCTGGCGCACCAGCGCCGTGTTGCCACCGGTGTGATCGCCATGCTCATGGGTATTGAAGATCTGCCGGATGGTCCACTTCAGTTGCTGCGCACGCGCCAGGCAGGCCTGCCAGTTGAGCGGATCGATGGCCAACGCTTCGCCGGTGTCTTCGCAGCCCACGAGGAAATGAAAATTGCGACCTTCGTTGTCCGCGAAGATGCGTTCGATCAGCATGGGCCCTCCGGCAGCGGAGTGCTGCAGCTAGGACTGGGTAGTGGGCAGGTAGTGATCGATCAGCAACGCCAGGAATAGCCACATCAGGTAGCTGATCGAGAATCTGAACATGCGCATGGGCAGATCGTCGCGCTGGCCGCGCCAGAGCACGACCGCCTGCCACAGGAAACGGCCGTTGAGCGCCAGCGCCGCGGCCAAGTAGATCAGTCCACTCATGCCGATCATGAACGGCAGCATGGTGACCACGCACAGGATCACGGTGTAGAGCAGCACGTGCAGGCGCGTGAATTCCACGCCGTGCGTGACCGGCAGCATAGGAATGTCGGCACGCGCGTAGTCGTTGCGGCGCGCGATCGCAAGCGCCCAGAAGTGCGGCGGTGTCCAGGCAAAGATAATCAGGAACAGCAGCAGCGCCTGCGCGCTGACGTGATCGGTGACCGCGATCCACCCCAGCACCGGGGGCGCTGCCCCGGCCGCGCCGCCGATTACGATGTTCTGTGGCGTGGCGCGCTTGAGCCACACGGTATAGACCACCGCGTACAGGATCAGCGACAGGAAGGTCAGCACCGCGGTGAGTACATTCACGAACGCCACCAGAATGGTCATCGATGCCAGCCCCAGCGCCAGCGCGAAGCCCAGCGCCTGGGTGTGCGTCAGGTGGCCCGTGGGCAGCGGCCGGTTGCGGGTGCGCGCCATGCGCGCATCGATGCGTCGGTCGAGTACGTGGTTGATGGTCGCGGCGGCGGCGGCCGCCAGGGCGATGCCGAGATTGCCGAATACCAGGGCATCCAGCGGCGGCAGGGCAGGAGTCGACAGCAGCGTGCCGACGATCGCGGTCAGCACGATCAAGGCCACCACCCGCGGCTTGGTCAATTCCAGGTAGTCACGCCAGGTGACGTGATAGGCGACAGCAGGGGTGTCGATGCGGCTCATGGTTTGGCGGGTCGCAGGGAACTGTTGAGTGCCAGGGTAGCCAACAATAGCAGGGCGGCGCCGGCATTGTGAGCCGTCGCCAGCCACAGCGGGAAGCCGCGCAGCACCATGGTCATTCCGATGGTCAACTGCAGGCACAGCAGGGCCAGCACCAGCAGCGCCGCCCGGCGTGCCAGCCCCTGCGCACGCGCCGCCAGCGCTGCAATAGCGGCCGTTGCCAGCACCACGCTGGCCACCATGGCGCCCAGGCGATGCAGCAGGTGGATGGCCACCAGCCCCTGAGCCTCGATGTCGCGCCAGAGGCGGTAGCCCGAGCGGAAATCGGCCCGCGGCCACCAGCTGCCCCGGCAGGTGGGCAGGTCCGGACAGGCGAGCGCGGCGTAATTGCTGCTGGTCCAGCCGCCCAGCGCAATCTGCGCGGCGAGCGCCAGCAACGCCAGCAGTGCCAGCGCGCGTATCACGGCCAGTCGGCCGCCTTGCAGGCCGGCGCCGTGGCTCCAGTAGCCGCCGCGCCGACGGGCCAACTCCAATACCAGCCACCACAGCAGCGACAGGGTGCTGAGGCCGAACAAAAGGTGCAGGGTGACGATCAGCGGCTTGAGCCGCCAGGTCACCGTCAGCATGCCAAACAGGCCCTGGATGATGACGATGGCCGGCAGCGCCAAGGTCAGCCTTAAGGGAGCGATGCGCTCGCGCCGCCACGCCAGCGTCATGGCCGCGAGGCACACGATCAGCAGTCCGAGCGTGCCGGCGGCATAGCGATGCAGCATTTCGCGCCAGGCCTTGCCGGCGTCCATGGCCTGGCCGCTGTGTTCGGCGCCGATGGGCGAGAAGTGGCCGTAGCAACCGGGCCAGTCCGGACAGCCCAGTCCGGCATCACTCAGCCGCACATAGGCGCCCAGCACCACCACGATCAGGCACAGCGAGCAGGCGGTGATGGCGAAGGCGCGTATCAGCGCGGCATGAGGGGCGTACGGCGTATGCAAGGCGCTAACCGATGTGCGAGAGAGCCAGCAGCTTCACCAGATCCTCATGCAGGCCCTTGGGGTTGGCATGGATATCGTAGCGCATCATCAGATTGCCCTTGGGATCGACGATGAACAGCGTGGTGGCGCGCTGATCGGCCGGAAAGCGCGCCAGCAGCGCGGCGCCGTCCGCGTTATCGGCGGCGAGCGTGATCAGCCCGGCGTGTTCGCGTTCGAGGAAGGCGCGATCGCAGCAGGTGCCGGTGGCCAGGAATACTCGCTGTACGCGCGGAATCTCGTGCCCCAGTCCGAGCTGCGTCTGGCGCATGACATACAGCGACGAATGACAGTCAGCGTCGCAATCGCCCGCGCCCACATACACCATCGACCATTTGCCGCTCAATACCGTGGCCGCGCCGGTGGTCGGCAACTCGCGCGGCGGCTGGATCAGCGTGCCGTGGTTGGTCTGTCCCGGCGGTCGCCAGTGCCAGCCGTAGTACATGGCGAACGACAGCCCCAGCGGCGCGAAGAACAGCAGCATCAGCACCAGCAGCGTGCGCCGCGAATTCATGGCTTTGCACGCTGCCAGTTCAGGAAGCCATACAGTCCCAGCGCCAGCAGCGCAAAGCCCCACCACTGCACCGCATATGAAATATGGCCCTCCGGGCCGAAACTGGTATTGGGCTTCCAGTCGCGCAGGTAGCCGTACGGTTCGTCCGGATTGAGCAGCAATTGCCGTGCTTCGAGCGGGCGAGCGAGTGCCGTCGACAGATCCGCCATAACCGGAAAGCTGGTGAGCTTGGGCCATTGCGGTCCGTGATCCGGCGGCAGGTGGCCGAGGGCGATGCCGGCCACCGGCAGCGCATCGAGCTTGCCGGCCGGGGATACGCTCACGGAGTCATCCACGGCAATGACGGGCAACTGGCGGCGGCTGACCGTCAACGGCACCCACCCGCGATTGACCATCAGCGTGCCGCCGCCCTCGAGCAACAGCGGCGTCAGGACTTCGTAGCCGGGCCGGCCATCGTGCGACATGTTGTCCAACAGGAACTGGTGCTCGCCGTCGTAATGGCCGCGCGCTCGTACCTGTGCATAGCGCGGCAGCGCCGCGCTGCTATGACCCGCGAGCGGTTGTACGGCGCGGTCGCCGGCGTAGAAAGCGGCGACCAGCACCCGCTTCTGCTCGGCGCGATGCCACTGCCAGCGCCCGAGTTGGAAGAACGCCAGCACCGCCAGCAGCGTGAGCGCGGTCATGAGCCAGGAGGCTGACCAGCGGCCGCGGCGAAAGGTGAGGGTCAGCGGCAACTTAGGTCTCCATCGAGGGGGGACGGGCATTGTGCCTCTATAATGGCGTCGTGCTCATCCGATTAGTGATACTCGGCCTGCTGGCGGCCATTGTGCTGAGCCTCGGACTGGCGCTCTATCACCTGGGTTCCGGCAAAGGCGATTCGAAGAAAATGCTGCGTGCGCTGACCGTGCGCATTGCATTGTCGCTGCTGCTGTTCATTCTGCTGATGATCGCCTGGCGTGCCGGGCTGATCTCACCGCATGGATCGCCCTAGCCGCGATCAACCCCTGCCGGAACGGGTACTGCGCGCGCCAGCAAGGCGATGCCCATGGCGCCGCAGACTACGATCGCCACTACCGAGGCTTCGGCGCCGAACTCCCCGCCAGAGAGCCATACGGGCCCACCGCTCAGCGTCGCGTTCAGCAGTCCGTGCGAGGCTACGCCCGAGACCGGTACGCCGAACAGACCGCCCTGGGTGAAATTCCAGCCGGCATGAATTCCAACCGGCAACCACAGCCGGCGCGTGAGCATGTAGGCAGCGCCGAGCAAAACACCGGCCTCGATCACGATGGCAATAGCCGCGAACCAGGTGGCGTGCGGATTGAGCAGGTGAGCACAGCCGAAGAACAGCGACGAGATCGCCAGCGCCCAGTACGAGCCCAGCCAATCCTCGGTGACGCGGAATAAGACGCCGCGGAACAGCAGTTCCTCAAAGACCGCGCCCACCAGTGATCCTGCCAGCGGTACTGCCAGGATGGAGACGCTGTTGTGGCCCGTGACGTGGTAGAGCCCGAGCGCCGCCAGCACCGCGATCACGATCGCAAACCCCAGCGCCCCAAGGCCGAAGCCGGCCACGGCCTGCCTGGCGGCCCCGCGGAGTGTCAATTCCGTGACCGCGCGCCCCTCAAGGTAACGCGTGCAGGCGGCGAACACCGCCAGCAGCACGAGGATGGTCAGCGGATCAATCAGCAATACCTGTGCGCCGCCGGACCAGCGATGGTGTCCGAACAGCCGCACCGTGAGGACCATGGTGCCGATCACCACCGCGGCCTTGGCGGGCAGCAGCAGCAGGGGATGGCGAAGCCAGTGCCGCTTGCGCTCCGCCGGGCTAATTGCCATCGAGTATTTCCAGTTCAACCAGTGCCCGCTGGGCTTCCGCCAGCCCGCGTACCTGAACGGCATGCATGCCCAGCGTGCGCGCGGCCTGGATGTTGAGCAGGTTGTCGTCGAAGAAAATCACCTGTGCGGGATCGCAGCCCAGGGACTGCAGCACGTGTTCGAAGGCCGCCGCGTCGGGTTTGATACGGCCGGTGAGATGCGACACAAAGTGGGAGTCGAAGGCGGCGCCGAGGCGCATTTCACCGAGCACTCGCGGCCAGTGCAATGGATTGCTGTTGGAAAGTAGGGCGCGCTGGTAGCGGCGCGGGATGCGCGCCAGCATTTCCAGGGTGCCGGGGTAAAGTCCGGTGGGCCAGCCAACGAAGGATTGCAGAAACGGCTGCGGTTCGACTGCCAGGCCAAACTCGGCGATCACGCCGGCGGCAAATGTCGGCGCATCGATACGTCCGGTTTCAAACCCGCGCACCGAATCGGATTGCAGCCAGCGGTGCCACAACTCCTCGGCGGTGATGCGATTGCCCAGCCACGCGAGTATCACTTCCACGCCGCCCAGTTCCACCAGCACGCCGCCGACATCGAACAGCAGAACGCGTATATCGGAATTCGCAGCCGCGGTAGTCATCGTGGTCGCGGCAGTATAAGCGAGGCTCATGAATAGCCGGGCGGGCGAGACGCCCCGTTCCCGGAAGCGCCCGCCCGTCCCGGGCGAGGCCGTGGCCTCTATCGGCGGCAGTCAACCGCGGCTCAGTGGCAGCTGCGCACCCAGTAGCCCTGGCCGTAGTAGAAACCGGTCTGTACCCACTGGCTGTGGCAAACCGGCACGACGCTGACGTTGCCGTAGGCGTCGGTCACGACGATGCCGGCATTGGCGGTGCCGACGGCACCGGCGACCAGGAACATGCTGCTGACCAGAATTTTCTTTGCAATCGCGTTCATGTGTAGTGCTCCTTTAGCTAACCGTGGTAGTTCTCAACTCACGGTGCCAAGGTAGCAATCGCACTATTCACCAACAATCCCTCAAACGAAGGGCCCCCAAAAGCAGGGGTCAGCCCGGCGGCACGTAGATGGCGCGGCCTTGTCCGGTTTTTTTGAAAATACCGAGTGATCCGCCAACGCCTACGCCAACCGATGAACTGCGCGAATAGGATTCCGAACCGACACCGGTTCCTATGGCGCCGGTCTGATTGTCGACGAAGCCTTCGAGGATGATGCCGTTGGCGCCCAGTTGTGCCGCCTGTACTTTCAGACGCGCGATCACTTGATCTATGGCGCGCTGACCGCCGGGCGAAAACACGCTCTTGCTGGAAGCGTTGAGAATCGCGATCTCATCGAACACCGGTGGTGCCGATGAGTAGATTCTGACTTGCTCGGGCGATATCGGTGGGCGCGCAGTTCCCACCAGGACGTGCGAGGCCGGCGCGCACGCCGCAAGCGCCAGGACAACCAGAAGGGCGGGAAGCATGCGCATCACCGCAGCATGGGACTGCTCACGGCGAAAAGCCGTAGGCGCCAGCTTCAACTGCACGTAGGACGGCGCTAAAACCGGGCCGCTACATCCAGTACACGAACACAAACAATCCCAACCACACCACGTCGACGAAGTGCCAGTACCACGACACCGCTTCAAAGGCGAAATGTCTGGTGGGTGTGAAATGGCCCTTGAGCGTGCGCAGCCAGATCACCGTCAGCATGATGGCGCCGATGGTCACGTGCAGGCCGTGAAATCCAGTCAGCATGAAAAAGGTTGAACCGTAGATTCCGGTCGTCAGGCGCAATCCCAGGTCGCGATAAGCCTCGCCATATTCGTGCGCCTGCAGGCCAACGAAGGTGAAACCGAGAATGAAAGTGCATGCCAGCCAGAACTTGAGTGCGCCGCGATGGCCGGCGCGCAGCGCGTGGTGCGCAATGGTGACCGTGACGCTGCTGCTCAGCAGGATCACGGTGTTGATCGCCGGCAGGCCGAAGGCCCGCACGGTCTCAAAGGTGCCGTCGGGACGCGGCCCCAGGTGCGCCGGACCATTGGTCGGCCAGCCCGGATTGTAGTTCTGCCAGAGAAATATTTTGTTCAGGGTTTTGACGCCGAGTCCGCCCACCCACGGCACCGACAGGTCGCGTGCATAGAACAGTGCGCCGAAGAATGCGGCGAAGAACATCACCTCGGAGAAGATGAACCACATCATGCCGAGCCGGAATGAGCGATCGACTTCGAGGTTGTAAATGCCGTGCTGGTTCTCATCGATGACGGTACCGAACCAGCAGAAGAACATGGTCGCCAGCAGTATCGCGCCCGGCAGGAACACGTAGCCGCCGGCCCAATCGTTGAGATAGGACACCCCGCCGGCCATAAGGCAGAACAGCGCCACCGATCCCAGGATCGGCCACGGGCTGCCGTGCGGCAGGTAGTACTTGCTCGAGTCCGCGTGAGTCTGCGACATCAGTCTCTATCCTTTGGGGTGGCTCGGGACATCGTAAAACGTGTAGGCCAGCGTCAGCCGATCGAGATAAGCCGGCAGCGCCGGGTCGACGAAAAAGCGTACCGGCATCACGCGCTGCTCATCGCTCTTGAACGATTGCGGCGAAAAGCAGAAACATTCGGTCTTGTGAAACCAGGCGGCAGCCTTGGACGGCACGATGTCCGGCACGGCCTGTGCCGTGGTGTCGTGGCCGGTCAGGTTGTGGGCCAGGAAGTCGCCTTCGTACAGCTGCCCGGGATGCACTTTGATCGAACTCACCACCGGCCGGAATTCCCAGTTGCCCACGGTCGGAAGATTGGCGACAAAGTCGATGGTCACCCAGCGCTTGGTGTCGGCATTATCGCCCGCCATCGCTACCGCGCGCAGCAGGCTCTTCTGATTGCCGAGCCCGGTGATCGAGCACAGCACGTCGTACAGCGGCACCAGCGCGAAGCCAAAGGCGAAACTGCCGGCGACGAACAGAGCCAGCTTGAACACCAATTCGCGGTGCTGGCCACGCTTAGGTTGCTCGCTCATGCGTGCCCGTGCGTCAACGCGAACCAGATGTAGAAAGCGTACACCACGAGCGAAACCATGCCCAGCATGATCGCCGTGCGGCGCACGTTGCGGCGCCGTGGATCCGCGGCCATGGCGCTGCTCCTAGCCATGAATCTCGTGCGGCGGGGCGCCGTGCTCGATCACCGACATGCTCGGCGCCACTACCCAGCTGTGATAGGGCGCCGGCGAGGGCAGTTGCCATTCCAGTCCCAGGCCAAAATCCCACACCGGGCCGGTGGCCTTAACGCCGCCGTGTACGCACTTCCAGATCAGATACACGAACAGCAGCTGCGAGGCGCCGAAGCAGAAGCCGCCGATCGAGGACACCATGTTCCAGTCCGCGAACTGGGTGGAATAGTCGGGGATGCGGCGCGGCATGCCCGCCAGTCCCAGGAAGTGCTGGGGGAAGAACAGCACGTTGACGAAGATGGCCGAGAGCCAGAAATGCCATTTGGCCAGCGTCATGTTGTACATGTAACCGGTCCACTTGGGCAGCCAGTAGTACACCGCGCCCATGATGGCGAACAGCGCGCCGGTCACCAGCACGTAGTGGAAATGTGCCACCACAAAATAGGTGTCCTGGTACTGGAAGTCGGCCGGGGCGATCGCCAGCATCAGGCCCGAGAAGCCGCCGATCGAAAACAGGAACAGGAACGCGATCGCCCACAGCATGGGCGGCTCGTAGCTGATCGATCCTTTGAACATGGTCGCCGACCAGTTGAACACCTTCACGCCGGTGGGGATGGCGATCAGCATGGTCGAGAGCATGAAGAACAGTTCGCTCGCCAGCGGCATGCCCACTGTGAACATGTGATGCGCCCAGACGATGAACGACAGGAAGGCGATCGAGGCGGTGGCGTACACCATGGCGTCGTAGCCGAACAGCGGCTTGCGCGAGAACGTCGGAATGATCTCCGAGATGATGCCGAAAGCCGGCAGGATCATAATGTAGACCTCGGGATGCCCGAAGAACCAGAAGATGTGCTGGAACATCACCGGGTCGCCGCCACCGGCGGCATTGAAGAAGCTGGTGCCGAAGAAATGATCGGTCAGCAGCATGGTGACCGCGCCGGCCAGTACCGGCATGACCGCGATCAGCAGGTACGCCGTGATCAGCCACGACCATACGAACAACGGCATTCGCAGCAGGGTCATGCCCGGGGCGCGCATGTTCATGATCGTGACGATGACGTTGATGGCGCCCATGATCGAGGAGGCGCCCATCAGATGCACCGCGAAGATCGCCATCGGCAGCGCATCGCCGGTCTGCAGCATCAGCGGCGGATACATGGTCCAGCCGCCGGCCAGCCCGCCGCCCGGCACGAACAGCGTGCCCAGCAGCAGTGTGAAGGCGAACGGCAGTATCCAGAAGCTGAAATTGTTCATGCGCGGCAGCGCCATGTCGGGCGCACCCAGCTGCATCGGGATCATCCAATTCGCCAGCCCGACGAAGGCCGGCATGATGGCGCCGAAGATCATGACCAGTCCGTGCATGGTGGTCAGAGTGTTGAACAGCGCCGGATCGAAGAACTGCAGTCCGGGCTTGAACAATTCGGCGCGGATAAGCATGGCCATCGAGCCGCCGACGAAGAACATGATGCAGCTGAATACCAGGTACAGCGTGCCGATGTCCTTGTGATTGGTGGTAGTTACCCAACGGCCCCAGAAGCCATGCGGTTCATGGCTGTGCGCTTCGTGGGCGGTGCCGGCGTGTTCAGGATG
>DASXLF010000114.1:0-4749 GCA_036496405.1 Steroidobacteraceae bacterium
GTATGCCGCTGGTATGAAACAGCCGCGTACCCTCGCCAGTGGCTCGATCGGAAACCACGCGGGTGAGGAACAGCGTGTGCGAACCGACGACGTTGAAATCCAGTATCTCGAGTTCCCGAACGCGCAGTGCCGATTCCGGCACCGGCAGTGCAAATTCAAGCGACCTGCGCGTATTGAATGGCAAGGCGCTCCAATCGACCTGGGCATTTTTATGGTGAGCGCCGAGGCCATAGGCAATCTGCCGCTCGCCGCCGGCCACATCCGAAATCGCGACGCGGCGTGCCGACTTCATCGGCTCTACCGACACGCTGGTGCTGCGTAACGCCAGGGTAAACCGATCCGGGCCTATCGGTCCGATCAGGTCCATCGGAAAGATATTGCTGTGGTCACCATGTTGTACCGAAACCAGGACCACCGGTCTGGGGCAGATATAAAAGATCATGATCTGTTGCGTGGCTTGCGGACTGATGGCGAAGTTGCCCGGATTGGTGTTGCGGAGTACTGCCCAATTCTGCAGCCAGCGGTTCCACGGTAGGTAGGGCCACGGCACGCATCGGTGCTCCCCCGAGTGCACGTTCAGCAGCACCACCCGGGCTTCGGCCGCACTCCATTCGCGCAGCCGCTCGATCGCAAGCACACCCAACTGCCGCTGACTGCCCGCATCCAGAAATCGCAGGCGCAGATCGGAGGCGCGCTCGAGCGCGGCAGAGCGCTGCGGATCCAAGCCGATGGCCAGCGTAAGCGGGCGCAGAGCCGCGACCACGTTATTTGCGGTCACGTCCAACTCCTGGCCCGCGCCGGTAAGCCGCACTTGAACGGCCGCTTGCGGTGGCTGCAAGGCAATCGCGGTCCATTGCGATATCGGCCGCAACACCTGCCTGGCGAACCGAGGTACCCAGCGCCTCATAATTTTTCGAACAGCAGGAACATGTAGCGGCTGGTCATCAAGGAGGGGCGGCGTGTGCGCTGTAGCGGACTGCCGGGCCAACCGCGGCCGATGCCCGCCAAACCGAAGTACGGTGCCGCCAGGAGCGCGAAATTGGCCGCGGAGCGACGCGTAACAGTCCATGATTCGCCGACCGTAAAATGACCCTGCTGCCACAGCCTGGTCAGATTGCGCCACCACCAGCGATACCGAATATCGCCCACAAACAGCGGACTGAGTACGCTCAGCAGGATTCGCCCTCGCGGAACCGTCAGTGCGTGCAGCCGGCCGAACAGTTCGTTCACGTCATCGATCAGGTTGAACGGCGCGAAATTAGCCGTAACCAGCGCCGCGGGTTGACTGAAGAGCGTGCCACCGGCGATAAATCCGCGATAGTCGCACTCCACCAATTCGATCTGTCCGGCATCGAGACCGTGCCGGCACTGCTGCCTGAAGGCCCCGCACATCTGCGGATCGGGATCGTAAGCCAGCACGCGATGACCGAGTCCGGCGTAGATCTGCGCATCGAGTCCGGTACCGGCACCGAAGTCGAGGATGGTCGCGCCGGGGGTGACAATGCTCGCGACCATGGCCTGAAATGCCGTACGGACCCGGCGATCGGTGCTGCTGGCCAGGATGGCCCGCGTGTAGAGGTCGCCCGCAAGCTTCACATGCGCGCAGTTCAATCCAGCATGAGCCGCAGCGCTACAGCTGCTTCCGTGGGATGTTGTCCGCGCCGCAGCTCGAATGCGCGCACTGCGGACAAATGCTTGACGAAAATTTTCCAACTGGGAAGCTGGGCAGGGTAGGGCTGGGCAGCGGTCAATCTGCGTAGCAGGGTACGGCGAGGAAGCGGCACCAGGGCAGCCCCTCGTCCCCGGCTGCGGGTCGAGAGAAACACGATTCCTTCGATTCTGAGCGCCGAGGCGGCTACGCGCCCGCCCAGGCCACGCACATCGACTTCGTATTTCTCCACGCCACTGCGCCGGCGGATCATCGGGGATTTTCGAATGCGCGCGACCACCGACTTATCATCGACAAAAGGCAGCGAGTCGCGTCGCAGGTGCAGAAAATTGGAAATACCGGTGGCCAGCATCCGCTCCGGATGCACGAACACGGAATCCTCGGCAAGCAGGTTCATGCCCAGCATCAGGCAGTGCAATGCCAGCGTCGACTTTCCCGCGCCGCTCGAGCCGATCAGCAACAGCCCGCGCCCGCTGCGTCCGACACAGGCGGCATGCAGCGGCACCAGCCCCTGGGCCCGGGATGCGAGCACGAACACGGCAAATTCGATGAGCTCGTAACGCACCTGGTAGGGGTAGTGCAACATGTCCGGCGAGACCATCACCAGGCCGGTGCGTTCGCGGGGCGAGACCACGGCGAAATTGGCGGCATCCATGATTCCGCAGATCAGCCCCCCCGGGCCGGCCACGGTCCTCAGTAGCGGCGGGGAGGGCGACTTGGCCGGGCGATGCGCCGCCTCGCGGTCTGCCAGCCGCAGACTGATTCGAAAAGGGGCGGCGTCCCGCCACAAACGGGGATGACGGGGAAGCTCCGCAAAGGCCTGATCGACCAAGGCCAGCAGCGCTCGACTATTGCTCTCAAAATCAAAGCGGCCGCCCAAAAGGCGCTGCGTTTTCCGCCACGGCAGGGGCGATCGCTCTTGAAACGGGTCTGCGGCAGGGTCGTGTAACGGGGTGTTCCGCATCGAGCGAAGTCTACATCCCTGCCGGCCGGGACAGTTCGAAATTTCCCTGTTGTTAAAACCGCAGCCGGCATCGGCCCGCACATACCGCTAAGGGAACAATCGATCGCGACCGCCCCGCCAGCGCCGTTGCATCACCACATGTGGAGTAATCCAGAGCATGCTGTCAGTCCTGGTCGCGCATTCCTATTTCCTGCGGTTTGACCAGAAGCAATGGCAGCGCGCTAAGCCCTATCCGCCGCTGGCTACGCTGCAGGTTGCCTCGACGCTGCGCCGGGCCGGACATACCGTGGCCGTATTCGACGCCATGCTGGCCGAGGACGTGAGCGAATTTGCCGCCGGGCTCAAGGCCGCTAATCCGCAGCTGACGGTGTTCTACGAGGACACCTTCAACTTCCTCAGCAAGATGTGTCTGGGCAAGATGCGCCAGGCCGCGTGCCAGATGATCGCGCAAGCGCGTGCGGCCGGCTCGCGTGTGATCGTTGCCGGTCCTGACGCGACCGACGCGCCCGAGGCTTATCTGGCTGCGGGCGCAGACGTGGTTCTGCTGGGCGAGGGACTGGCCACGCTCAATGCGCTCATTGACCGCTTGAACGCCGATCCGCGCCTCGAATGCGGCGCGCTGGTCGGCGGCTTGAGCGGCGTGGCATCACGCGCCGCGGCCAGCGTCACGATTGCCAAAGGCGGCACACTCCTGCCGGTCAGCGAGCAGCCCGTGTTTCCAGCGTGGGATCTGATCGATCTGCAGCGATATCGCGCGGTGTGGCTGCAGGCGCACGGCTACTTCAGTCTCAATATGGCCGCTTCACGCGGCTGTTCGTTCCGCTGCAATTGGTGCGCCAAACCCACTTGGGGCAATCACTATCTGCAGCGCGACGCTGACAACGTCGCTCGGGAAATGGCCTATCTCAAAGAGGCATTCAATCCGGATCACATATGGTTTGCCGATGATGTCTTCGGATTCCGGGTCGACTGGGTCAAGAAATTCGCCGCAGCCGTGCAATTCGCGCAGTGCTCGATACCGATCACGATCCAGACACGCGCCGATCTGCTGAGCGCCAGCATGGCGCAAGCGCTCAAGGCAGCCAATTGCCGCGAAGTCTGGATCGGTGCCGAAAGTGGTAGCCAACGCATTCTGGATTCGATGAACAAAGGCACCACCGTCGAGGAGATTGCCCTGGCGCGCATGCGCCTGCGTAACGAGGGCATCCGCGTCGGATTCTTCATTCAGCTGGGCTATCTCGACGAGCAGCTCGACGACCTGCTGGCCACGCGTGCGTTGATCGATGCCACCCGCCCCGACGATATTGGCGTCAGCGTGTCCTATCCGCTGCCGGGCACGCGATTCTATGAGCTCGTCAAGTCGCAGCTGCAGGGGAAGACCCACTGGCACGAAAGTAACGATCTGGAGATGATGTTCCGCGGCACCTACAACAGCGAATTCTACCGCGCAGTCCGCGACCTGCTGCACTCCCAAGTGACCAGCGCCGCCGATGAGACGGCTATGCGCGCGCTGCGCCATCGCTGGGATGCCCTGATCTCCCGGGAGCGGCACTACCGGAATGTCCCGCTCGGTGGACAGACGCTGGCTCGCGCAGCGGTGAATGAAGCCTGAGGATTGGTTTGCCACTCGCCATGAGTGACGTGCTTCTTACCCACGGCTACTTCCTATTTGAGGATGAGAAGGAGCGGCAGATCATGCGTCCGTATCCGACTCTGGGTCTGCTGTACATATCCGCCTATCTGCGCCGTGCCGGCATGAGGCCGGAAATCTTTGATTCCACCTTTGCACGCCGTGAGGATCTGTTTGCACGACTGCGCCTGGAGCGCGGTGTCCTGGGAATTTATAGCAACCTCATGACGCGCCGCGCAGTACTCGACATCATCAGCGAGGCGAAGACCTGCGGCTGGACAGTGGTGCTGGGTGGGCCCGAATCGGCGAATTACCCCAAGGAATATCTGCTGGCCGGCGCCGACGTAGTGGTGATTGGCGAGGGCGAGGCCACCATGGCGGAACTGTTGCCGGCGCTCGCGATCCGCGGACCGCATCGACTGGCCGGAGTCGCCGGCACGGTCTTCCGCGACGAGGACGGCCACGTCGTGACCAATCCGGCACGCG
>DASXLF010000115.1:0-4794 GCA_036496405.1 Steroidobacteraceae bacterium
TGTCGCATGATGTGCAGGAGATCAGCGCCATCGCCGATCACACTTACCTGCTCTCGGGTGGCGCGGTGGTGGCCGAAGGCAGCCCGGAGGAACTCAAGCGCGAGACCACCGGAGTAGTGCAGCAGTTCATGAGCGGCGCCGCCGATGGCCCGGTGCCGTTCCACTACCCGGCGCCCGATTATTACCAGCAGCTTCTAAAGCGATGAGTACTTTTGTATCCCACGGACTGGGTATTCGTGACGGCCTGATCAGGCTGGGCTCGGTGACGCGATTTCTGTTGCGGGTGCTGGGACAGTGCCTGCCGGCGCTGTCGCGCCCCCGGCTGGTCATCGAGCAGATCTACAACGCCGGGGCACGCTCGCTGGTCATTATCATGCTGTGCGGCCTGTTCGTCGGCATGGTGCTGGGACTGCAGGGCTATCAGCTGCTGGCGCGTTTTGGCTCCGAGTCCGCACTCGGCGTGGCCGCGGCCTTGGGTTTGATCCGCGAACTCGGGCCGGTGCTGACGGCGCTGCTGTTCGCGGGCCGCGCCGGCACGGCGCTCGCCTCCGAGATCGGGCTCATGGGCGCCACCGACCAGCTGACGGCCATGGAGATGATGGCCGTGGATCCGGTGCGCTATGTGGTGGCGCCGCGCTTTCTGGGCGGCATCATCGCCATGCCATTGCTGGCGGCCATTTTCAACTGCATCGGCATCTACGGCACGCAACTGGTGGGTGTAGTGCTGCTGCGCATTCCCGCGGGCACTTTCTGGTCGCAGACCGGCAGTGCGGTGGATCTGCGCGATGTGCGCGAAGGCGCCATCAAGAGTCTGGTGTTCGGCGTCGCCTGCAGCCTGATCGCGGTGTACGAGGGCTACTATGCCGAGCCGACCGCGGAAGGCGTAGGACTGGCGACTACGCGCACCGTGGTGACTTCGGCGGTATTGATCCTGCTGCTCGACTACATGTTGACGGCGGCGTTCCTGTAAGAATTCGCGCAAGGACTTCACCATGGCCCAGCAAAATCGCTCGCTCGACATCGGCACCGGACTGTTCGCTTTGCTCGGTTTTGCGGCGCTGGCCTTTCTGACCACGCAACTGCCAGGCAGCGGCCTGCACATCCAACACCCGGCCGAAAGCTACGAGGTGATCGCCGAATTCGACAACATTGGCGGCCTGAAGGTGGGCGCGCCGGTGAGCATGGCCGGAGTCCAGGTCGGACGGGTGGCTGGCATCAAGTTGAATTCCACCGACTACAAGGCCGCGGTCACGCTCAGTATCGAGCGCCAGTACTCGCATATTCCGGACGACAGCGATGCCGAAATTCAGACTTCGGGCCTGCTGGGTGCCAACTACATCGGCATTACCGCGGGCGGTTCCGACACGTTTCTGCGCCGCGGCAGCCAGATTCAATTTACGCAGTCGGCCATGGTGCTGGAGAACCTGATCAACAAGTTCTTCGCCAACACCGCCGGCGGCAAAAAAGGAGACTCGAAATGAATGGCATTGACACGCGCTGCCCGCAGCGCTCGTGGCTGGTGGTGGCTGCCCTGTTGCTGACGTTGCCGGCGGCGCGCTTGCTGGCCGCAGCCGCGCCGGCCCCGGCGGCCACGTCGGGCGATCTGGCCACGCAAGTGGATGCCAGCGGCCCGGGTACGTTAATACAAACCGCTGCCAGCGCCATGCTCAAGGACCTGGACGCGCACCGCGCCGAATACCGCAAGGACCCGGAAAAAGTTCATCACCTGGTGGATCAGGTGCTGCTGCCGCATTTCGATACCGAGTATTCAGCCCGCCTGGTGCTGGGGCGTCACTGGAATGCCGCGACCGCGGACCAGAGAACGCGTTTTGTCAACGCATTCTACAAGTCATTGTTGAGCAACTACGGCGATGCGCTGGTGGACTTCACCGCCGATCGGCTCAAGGTGTACCCGTACAAGGGGGATCCGAATGCGCAGTACGCCACCGTGCGCACCGAAGTGCGCCGCGATGATGGCACGCAGGTGGCGGTGAACTACAGTCTGCATCGCACCGATCAGGGCTGGAAAGCCTGGGACGTGATCATCGAGGGCATCAGCTACGTCAAGAGCTTCCGCGACGACTTCGGTTCGGAAATTGACGAAAAAGGTCTCGACGCGGTGATCGCGCGGCTCGAGGCCGGCGAGAAGCCGGCGGCCATCAAGTCAAGCAGCGGCAAGAAGAGCTGATTCATGGCGGCCTCCGCACCGGTAGCCCGCGGCGGTTTGAGCGGGGCCAGCGCCACGCCAGCCATCGACGGCCGGGCTGCTTTCGTAGCGGTGTCGAGCGGCCGCTATCGACTGGAAGCGCCGTTGACCTTTGCCACCGTGACCGCGCTGTATCGGCCAGGACGCGAACACATCGCGGCGGCGGCCGCGGAACTGGAATTTGATCTGCAGGGGGTTGCCGCCAGCGACAGTGCCGGCCTGGCTCTGTTGATCGATTGGCTGGCCGTGGCACATGCACGCCAGTGCACGCTTCGCTATCGTCAGCCGCCGGCAGGACTGCTGGCCTTGGCGCGGCTGAGCGATGTGGAGCCGCTGATCGACCCTGACAGCGCTAGCGCCACGACAGTGGCCGATCGTAGCCGGTGAGTTCCAGATAGCCGCGGCCGATGGTGCGATGGTTTTCAAGCGCGGTCACCGCGCCTTCCCAGTAGATGGCGCCGCTGGACAGCCGCGAGTCGTTCTCCTGGTCATCGAGCAAGGGCTGCAGCAGAAACAGACGATCACCCACGCGCACGCGCTGGCTCACGGGGTAAATCACACCGGTTCGCGGTGAGCGCCAGCGGCGCTGCACCGTGAACTCAACGCCGTCCTGTCCCCAGTTGCGTTGCTGTCCGTCCGCCGCGCGCACCGTGGCGGCACTCCAGTATGAATTTCCCTGCCGATCGCGGATGCGAAATGCCATGACCGCGCTACCGTCGTCCAGATTCACGCCCATCCAATCCCATCCCGCCGCCTCACCGGCGAGATAGTCGCTCGACCATTCGTGGTCCAACCAGGCCTCACCACTCACCACCTCGCGGCGCGAGGCACGCGTGACGTTGCCGCTGACCCGTAGATGCGGCTGGCTGTAGTAATAGCTGGCCGCCAGCGGTTCCGGTCCCTTGCGGCTGAACCCACGCTCGCCGTTGAGCATGGGTGATTGGGTCACCAGCAGACTTAAATCCAGAGCGAAATCCTGGGCCGGCACGGAGATGCGATAACTACTGCCTTCGCGCCGCAGCTGCCAGTCGTCGATCCAGACCCGGGTGTCGGATTCCTGCGCCTCTGCCAATCCCAGTCCCTGCCGGCGCACGCGCTGATCGTGCCAGAGCCCGGCGTGTGCCGGATCGCTGATCGCGCAATGCGCGATCAGCAGCTGGTGCGCGGCGAATTGGCTCGGGTTAGGCTCATCCAGCGAAGGGCGAAGGCGAAAGAAGGTGATCTGAAAGCCGAGCGTTTCGTGCCCGGCCGTGGTGAGCCAGCCGGTGACATACCACCACTCGATGCCAAATTGCGGATGACTGCCGAAGTCGCGTGGAAACTGTAGCGCGACGCCTGCGATCACAGGTGCGAACGCAGGCGCCGCCGGCTCCCGCGCCCCCGTCCAGGCTGCGCAGCACAGCAGCGCACCCAGCAGCATGGGCCGGCGCCGCATGCTCACCAATCCTCGCGCACGGCACGAATCGGATCCTGGCTCATGGCCGCACGACCACTCCACAGCGCGGCAATGGCCGAGGCGGCAATCAATGCAAGGCTCAAGCTTGCGAGCTGCAGCCATGGCATGGCCAGATCGATGCTCCAGTTGAAGGATTGCCGATTGATCACATACACCAGAATGAGACTCAGCAGTGCGCCCAGCAATAGACCGTACAGCACCGCTAGCGCGCTTAGCGCGACGCCCTCGCTTGCGAACATCCACAGCACCTGCCGGTGCAGCATGCCCAGATGGCGCAACATTCCGAATTGCGCCCGCCGCGCCAGCGCTGTGGAGCTGGCGGCCACGCTGACGCCAAGCAAGCCGATCAGCACTGCCACCGCCTCAAGTCCGTAGGTGACCAGGAACGCGCGATCGAACGCCTTGAGCGAGCGCTCACGCAATTGCGGATTCGAGATCAGCTCGAATTGATTGTCGGGGGCAAGCGCGGCGCGGATACCGGCTTCCATAGTCGCGGCTGTCACGTTCGGCCGCAGCCAGATCGAGCCCTCGGTGGCCGAGCGATCGCCGGTGACATCGATATAATCCTGACGTCGAATGACCACGGCGCCGCCGGAATGCACGTAGTCGCGCCAGATGCCGGCGACAAAGAAAACCTGTTCGCGACCCGCCAGGGGCAGGCTCATCTGCTGACCAGGCCGGTAGCCGTAGCGGTCCTGCACGGCCTCTGAGATCCATGCGGGCCGCAGTGCGCTCACCCTCGCTTGGCGCGCTTCACGCAACAGCGGCAAAGAGTCGGCAGGACGGTCGGCGACCGCGCGCGCGATCAGAGCGACCGCGGGCCTGCCCGGCTGCAGAAAAATCGGCTGGATGCGCTGGAAGTCGGCACGGGCGATACCGGCCAGCGAGGCGATGCGCTGCTGGGCGGACTCCGGCAGCGTCGTGGTGTCGCCTCCCAGAGCGCTGAACACCTGCAGGTCGGCCGGCAGCAGTTTCCCAAGCCACGACTCAAACGAATCCCGGAAAGAGTGGACCATGATGACCATGGCGACCATGAGGCTGAAGCTCACAATCATGGCGGCGAGGCTCACAGTGGATGAGCCCAGGCTGCCGTGTAGTTGCGCCAGAGCCGTGTCGGGCACCACATGGCCGG
>DASXLF010000116.1:0-3195 GCA_036496405.1 Steroidobacteraceae bacterium
CTGCGGCACCAGATCGGCCGAGGCCACCGATTCCAGCTGGCGAATGGTGTCGGCGAACCATGCCACCGGCGGGTAGTCGCGCGCCCAGTGCAATGCCCAGTACTGTGCCAGGAATTCGATATCGCCCAGGCCGCCCGGGTCCTGCTTGAGATCGAACTCCCCGGCGCCGGCGCGCGAGAGCTCGCGCCGCTGGCGATTGCGCATGTGGCGCACATCGGCGCGCAGACTGTCACGCCGCACGTGCAGCGCCAGGACTTGCGCGCGCGCCGTCTCGAACTGCTGCATCAGCGCAGGCGGGCCCGCCACCGCGCGCGAGTGCAACAGTGCCTGATGCTCCCAGGTCCAGGCCTCGTGCCGCTGGTACTCGGCAAAGGCGGCGATGCTGGTAACCAGCAAGCCGGACTTGCCACTCGGCCGCAGCCGCGTATCGACCTCGTACAGCCGGCCGGCCGCGGAGTGCGTCGCCAGCAGATGCACCATGCGCTGCGCGAATCGCAGGAAGAACACCTGATTGTCGACCTCACGGCCGCCTTCGGTTTCCTGGCGCTCGCCGATGGAGTCGTGCAGGAACACCAGATCCAGGTCGGAGGCATAGCCGAGTTCCATGCCGGCCAGCTTGCCGTAGCCCACCACGCACAGATTCACCGCGCGCCGCGCCGCGCCCTCGCCGCACATGGGCACGCCCAGGCTGGGCGTGAGCTGCTGCCAGGTCAGTTCCAGAACCCGGCCGATAATCAGCTCGGCGACATCGGTCAGGCGATCGCTGACCTGCATGACCGGCAGCCGCGCCAGCAGATCGGCCACCGCCAGACGAAATATCGCGGCGCGCTGGAAGTGCCGCAGACCCTCGAGCAGGTGTTCCTCATCGCCATCGACACCGCTCATGCGCTGCTCGAGATCAGCGGCCAGCGAGGCCCGGTCCGGGGGCTGCTCCAAAACGCGCTCATCGATCAGCTCATCCAGCAGCAGCGGGTGCGCAGCGATCTGATCGATCAGGAAATCGCCGTGAGTTGCCAGCTGCACCAGGCGTACGCGCGCACGCTGATTGTGCAGCAGCAGCGCCAGGTAGGCCGAGCGCATGCCGATCGCCTCGAGCACGCGCAGTAGCCGGGGCAGAGTTCGCAATGGCTCGCGTGTGGCCGCGGTCTCGGCGGCCAGCACCGGCAGCAGCGCCAGCAGCCGCCGCGCGCCCGCCTTATCCAGCCGCCGGATGGAAGCCGCATCGTGGAATTCCAGCAGCCGCTGCGCGGCGGCCGCCGCCTCGCCCTCGGCCCAGCCCAGCGCCGAGAGTCGTTCCGACAGCACCGGCAGATCGCCCACTCCCAATGGCAGCAGCGCCGGGGCCGCTACCGACGACTCGTCAGTGCCGAACACCACCGCGCGAAAATGCGCGGCCACGCCGGCACGCTGCGCCGTGATCTGGCGCGCGAGCTGCGGCCAGTCATCGCACCCCATGCTCCAGGCCAGGCGCTCGCGTTCCAGCGCCTCCGCCGGCAGCTTGTGCACCTGCAGATCGGCGCGCATCTGCAGCCGGTTCTCCAGTCGCCGCAGAAACACGTAGGCGGCATCCAGCTCGGCCACCGCAGCGGCCGGCAACAGTTTGGCGCCGGCCAGCAGCGGCAAAGCACGGCGCAGCGAGCTGCCCTGGAGCCGCCGGTCCTGGCCGCCACGTATCAATTGGAACGACTGCACGATGAATTCAATTTCACGAATGCCGCCATCACCGAGCTTGATATCATCGTCCAGATCCCGCCGCAGCACTTCGCGCTCGATCAAACCCTTCATCTCGCGCAAGGATTCGAACACGCCAAAATCCAGGTAGCGTCGATAAACGAAAGGGCGGATCGTGCCGGCGTACAGTTCGCGATAGTCTGCCTCGTTGGTCACCGCGCGCGCCTTCACCCAGGCGTAGCGCTCCCAATCGCGGCCGTGAATCTGCAGGTAGTCCTCGAGCGCGGCCGCGTTCGAAACCACCGGCCCGCTGTCGCCAAAGGGCCGCAAACGCAGATCCACGCGGAACACGAAACCGTCTTCGGTCTGCTGCTCGAGCAGCCGTATCACTTGCTGCGCCAGGCGGGTGAAGAACTCCTGATTGCTGATCGAGCGCGCGCCGTCAGTCTCGCCGCTCTCCAGATACAGCGGCACCAGATCGATGTCGGAGGAAAAATTCAGCTCGCCGCCGCCGAGCTTGCCCATGGCGACGATGATCAGCCGCTGCGCCTCGCCAGCGGCATTGCGCGGCTGGCCGTACCTGAGCAGCAGCGGGCGCGCGGCAAATTCCTGCGCCAGCCCCAACGCGCGTTCGGCCGCGCGCGACACCTCCCAGAGAGTCTCATCGAGCTGCGCCCACCCGGCCAGATCGCGCCAGGCGATGCGCACGAATTCCGCGCGGCGCCAGCGCCGCAGCTGCGCCATGAAGGTAAGTTCCTGCTTCAGGCGCGCCGCATCATCGGCCGGCAAGCCGCCCGGCAGCTCCGGCGGCGGCAATCCCGGCCCTGCCAGGCGCTGCGCCGCGACTGCCAGCAGTGCCGGCCACAGCGCCGGATCGCGGCACAATGCATCGAGCACGAAGTCGCTGCTCGCCAGCACCGCCGGTGCGCTGGCCGCCAGCTCGTTACCGGACTTCGGTAGCGCGGCCGCCACCTCCGGAGCTCGCTCCGCGAGCATCGCCAATGCCCGTGCCTGCGCGGCTTGGAACGCTTGCATGAGCGCCGCTCAGGCGTCCACGGCCCGCACCACGACGTGCACCGACAGAACGTGTGAGCCGCCGCCCAGGATCACACCGCGCAGCGGCGACACATCGCCGAAATCCCGGCCCCAGGCGAGCGCGATGTGTTCCTGCCGCACCCGCAGGTTGTTGGTCGGATCGTATTCGACCCAGCCGAACGGCGGCGCGAACACCGACACCCAGGCATGCGAGGCATTCGCGCCCAGCACGTCCGAGCCTTGCGTATGCACATAGCCGCTGACATAGCGCGCCGCCAGGCCGGCACTGCGCAGACAGGCAATCATCAGGTGCGCGTAATCCTGGCAGACGCCGCGGCGCTTGTGCAGGACATCGAGCAGCGGCGTGGCGATTTCGGTTTCGCCGGGAGCGTAGGTGAACTCTGCGTGCACCTTGGCCATGAGCGCGTCCGCCACCTCGAGTACCGAGCGGCCGGGTTGCAGGCAATCGCGCGCGAAATCGCTGAACTG
>DASXLF010000117.1:0-4378 GCA_036496405.1 Steroidobacteraceae bacterium
TGGCGCGCTGGGTGGCGCTGCTGAGCTCGCTGCTGACGCTGGCGGCGTGCGTGCCGTTGTATCTGCGGTTCGCCAATGGCACTGCGGGATTTCAATTCATCGAGCGCTTCGAGTGGATTCCGGCATTGCACTCGCAGTACTACCTGGGTGTCGATGGCATCTCGCTGCCCTTGATCCTGCTGACCGCCTTCATGACCGTGCCGGTGATCATCGCCGGCTGGTCGGTGGTGGAGAAGCGCCCGGCACAGTATTTCGCGGCCTTCCTGATCATGGAAGGACTCATGATCGGGGTGTTTGCGGCGCTGGATTCGCTGCTGTTCTATTTCTTCTGGGAGGCGATGCTGATTCCGATGTTCGTGATCATCGGCATCTGGGGCGGACCCCGGCGTGTGTATGCCACGCTCAAGTTCTTTCTGTACACGTTTCTGGGCTCGGTGCTGATGCTGGTGGCATTGATCTGGCTGTATCTGAAGGCCGGCAACTACAGCATCGAGGCCATGCAGCAATTGCCGCTCACCCTTGCCCAGCAGCGCTGGCTGTTCCTGGCGTTCCTGGTGGCGTTCGCGGTCAAGGTGCCCATGTTTCCCGTGCATACCTGGCTGCCGGATGCGCACGTGGAGGCACCCACCGGCGGCTCGGTGATCCTGGCGGCCATCATGCTCAAGATGGGCGGCTACGGTTTGCTGCGCTTCAGCCTGCCCATGACGCCCGATGCCAGCCGCGAGCTTGACTGGCTCATTGTCTCGCTGTCCCTGATCGCCATCGTCTATATCGCCTTCGTCGCCCTGGTGCAGCAGGACATGAAGAAGCTGATTGCGTATTCCTCGATTGCGCACATGGGCTTCGTGACCATGGGTGCCTTCCTGGTGTTCTTCATCGTGGCGGCCACCGGCGGTACCAAGGGCGCGGTCAATGGCCTGGATGGCGCGGTGGTGCAGATGATCTCGCACGGCCTGATCTCCGGCGCCCTGTTTCTATGCATCGGCGTGCTCTATGACCGCATGCACACGCGCGAGATCAGCGCCTATGGCGGCGTGGTCAACGTCATGCCGAAATTTGCCGCCTTCATGGTGCTGTTTGCGCTGGCCAATTCAGGACTGCCCGGCACTTCCGGGTTCGTGGGTGAATTCCTGGTCATTCTGGCGAGCTTCAAGGCGAGTTTCTGGTTTGCGTTGTTGGCCGCCACCATTCTGGTGCTCGGCGCCGCCTATAACCTGTGGCTGGTCAAGCGCGTGATCTTCGGGCCCGTGGCCAACGACAAGGTGGCCGCATTGCAGGACCTGAACGCGCGCGAGTTCCTGGTGCTGGCCTTGCTGGCGCTGTCGGTACTGGCGCTGGGCATCTGGCCGGCACCGATGCTGAACATGATGGAGGCCTCGATACAGCATCTGCTGCATCAGGCCGTGACCTCGAAAATTCCGCTGGCGCTGCCATGATCGCCGGACTCACCACCGCGTCGTGGCCGGCAATTCCAGAGGTGTGGCTGGCCCTGTCCGCGTGTCTGATCCTGATGATGGATGTCTACGGCGGCGATAAGCATCGCGGGCTCACGGCCACGGCAACCATGCTGGCGCTGCTGATCGGCGTGCTGCTCACCAGCAGTTTCGGCATGGTGTTGCAACATCGCGTGCTGTTCAACGGTTTGTATGTGGCCGATGGCCTGGGCACCTTTCTTAAACTGGCCGCGTTCGTGGCCATGGCCACCGCCATTTTCTATTCGCAGGACTATCTCGAGCAGCGCGGCATGCGGGGAGGGGAGTACTACGTGCTGTGCCTGACCGGCCTGCTCGGGGTGTTCGTGCTGGTCTCGGCCAACAGCCTGCTGACGGTCTACCTGGGCATTGAACTGCTGTCGCTGTCGCTGTATGCGCTGGTGGCGTTCGATCGCGACTCCGGGATAGCCGCCGAGGCGGCCATCAAATATTTCGTCCTCGGCGCTATCGCCTCGGGCGCCTTGCTGTACGGCATGTCGATGCTCTATGGCATGACTGGCACGCTCGATCTCGATATTCTCGGCACCATCGTGCGCCATGGTAAGGACGGCGGCGTGATCATCGGCATCGCCTTCGTGGTAGCGGCGATCGCGTTCAAATTCGGCGCCGTGCCGTTTCACATGTGGGTGCCTGATGTGTATCAGGGCGCGCCCACCAGCGTGGCGCTGTACATCGCCACGGTATCCAACCTCGGGTCGTTCGCGCTGATCGCGCGGCTGCTCTCGCACGGGCTGGCGGGGCTCCCGGAAATCTGGACACAGATGCTCATGGCGGTGGCGGTACTGTCGCTGCTGCTCGGCAATGTGGTCGCTATCGCGCAGACCAATCTCAGGCGCCTGCTCGGTTATTCAGCCATCGCCAATGCCGGGTTCGTACTGCTTGGGTTCTCTACCGGTGCCAGCGTCGGTTACCAGGCGGCGCTCAACTTCACCATTGCCTACGTGCTCACGACGCTGGCCTCGTTTGGCATGATCATCATGCTTAGCCGCAGCGGTTTCGAGCACGACGAGATCGCCGACTTCAAGGGCCTGTCGACCCGCGATCCGCTGCTGGCCGCGCTAATGCTGGTGCTCATGTTCTCGACCGCCGGCGTACCGCCGTTCATCGGTTTCTGGGCCAAGCTCTGGATCATCCAGGCGCTGCTGACCACCGGCCACGTTTGGCTGGCCGTGTTTGCGGTGGTCATATCCGTGGTCGGGGCGTTCTACTACCTGCGCGTGGTGTGGTACATGTATTTCGATGCCGCGGGGGACCGGCCGGTGGCGGAGCGAAGACCGCGCATGCGGCTGATTCTGTTGCTCAATACTCTGGCGGTGGCGGCGCTGGGGCTGCTGCCGAACGCGCTGCTGGATATCTGTCAGCGGCTGTTTCCGTAGCGGCCGGCCCCCGAACCCAAACGCCGATGTACAGCCGGGCTCCCCGGTGTAGAATGCCCGCCCTCCTGGTGCGGGGTGGAGCAGTCTGGCAGCTCGTCGGGCTCATAACCCGAAGGTCGCAGGTTCAAATCCTGCCCCCGCTACCATCTTTATAAGGCCTATGAATTGCCCGTCCTTTGAGCGCGACTGACGCGCCTGTATATCTTCAGCGCCGGCGAACAGTTGCCGGTTGTTGCCCCCTGCAGTTCGCATTAGTAGTGAAGTCCATAGCTGTCAGCTTGGCACTTGGGCATCGGAAATACATCGGGGAGTTTCCAGGCGAAAACGCAGCAAAACCTGCTGATGATTGCCATTACAGTGGTCGGCTAGACTCCAAACCCGTCTGCTACTGAAATGTGGGGAGACGTCGGCGACACCGCCGAGGTTTTCCACGGGAACACGAAGGTGGTGACGATGGCCGGCAAGAACGATGTCAACGCTGAGAAGCACTTCACCAGCTGCCAGTGCCCGGTGTGCCATCGCCTCGGCGGTAAGCACTACTCCAGCTGCCAATGTCCTGTGTGCCACCGGCTCGGCGGTAAGCACTATTCCAGCTGCCAATGTCCTGTGTGCCACCGGCTCGGTGGCAGGCATTATTCCAGCTGCAAATGTCCGACGTGTAACAAGCTCGGATAGGCACGGCCGTCACGCCGCGCGTTTAACTGCAGTTGCTCTTCGGTGACCTCGAACGCGTCAGCGACTCATCCAACTGCCGCCACCTCTGCTCACCTGTGGGTTCGGTCGGTGCGACGGCCTCTCTACCGGGTAGCCTACCTTGCACTCCGGGCACCGGAAGATGCCGTTTTTGAGCATCACGTCCTGCAGTGGCATCAGCAGCCGCTTCTCGGCGCACGCAGGGCACGCGTGGTGAACTGCAACGCCATCTTGGCCATCGTGCTGGAGGACATGAGCTCCACCGGATGACTGCACTAGCTGGTAGTGCCTGCGTCTTGAGCTCCAATCGTCAGCATCGCGCAGCCGCTCGGCTAAGTTACGATTTGTTTCAAGAAGCTGCAAGTTCTCTGCACGTAGTTCCTGCAGTTTATCGTAGACCTCACCGACTTTCTGCTGCGCTTCGTTGGTGCGGGTCAGTACATCGGCATCGGCGCGGAGGCCCTGTACCCACTTGGTAAACTCTCGGAGATAGCTGATGCCAGTGACTGCGGCTTGGATGTCGGCCATGTGCGTAGGTCCTTGTTGGCCTTTCAAGATTGGCCCAATGCTCGGAATGTACTCCTGTTCCGCCACGCGTTCACTGCAGTCCTCGTGTGGTGACTCCAAAGATGATCTGCAGGCGGCTCGGGAGGCAACAGGCGCATTCTCGCGGGCAACCGAAACATGCGGCAGATGACCGAATTCTCGGAGGATGACTGAAATGAAAGGATCTCAACTCCTACTTGAGGGCACGCTCAAGAAAATTGCTCAGTTGTTCTTAGAAAAGCGGCTAGCGGAAAAGTGCAAGGAGGCCGG
>DASXLF010000118.1:0-1595 GCA_036496405.1 Steroidobacteraceae bacterium
GCCGCGCACATGACGCAGCACCTGCTGCTGATCGCAGCGATTCCGCCGCTACTCATCGCCGGTGCACCGCAAATCGCCTGGGCGTGGCTCGGCACCGGAACCTTCGCGCAACGACTTCCGCAGCCGGTGCGCGATGCCTGCCGGCGCGTCAGCGCGCCGGTTCCCGCGTTTGCAGCGCATACGGCCACGCTCTGGGGATGGCATGCGCGCGTCCCCTACGAAGCAGCGCTTCGTAATCCGGCGCTGCACGCGCTGGAACACGCGACGCTGCTTGGCACCGCACTGCTGCTCTGGTCTGCGGCACTTCGACCATCGGGGGTCCGGCGCAATGGTCAAGCGGTCGGAATCATCCTGCTCCTCGCCACCGCCATGCAAAGCGGCGCATTAGGCGCGCTGCTGGCGATGTCGCGAACAACATGGTATGGCATCGGCAGCGATGCGGCCAGCGCCTGGGGACTGACGCCGCTTGCCGACCAGCAGCTGGCGGGACTGATCATGTGGATTCCTGGCGGCATGCTCTACACGGTGGCGGCGTGCGGGTTGTTCCTCGCCTGGATCGGCCCGGTGCACGTCCGGATCAGCGCGGCGGCAGCCGCAGCGGCGACGCAATGAGGCGCGCTTCGCGACTGATCGGCATCGTCGCCGCGGCAATCGCGTGCAGCAGTCGGGATGAGAGCAGGCTCGTACCCGGCGCAAGCGTCGGCGCCGGCAAGACGGCGATCGAACACTTCAGCTGCGGTGCGTGTCACGAGATTCGCGGCGTGCCAGGTGCCGATGGCAAGATCGGGCCGCCATTGAACGGCATCCTGCAACGCACGCTGATTGGCGGCGAACTGCCCAATTCGGTGGCGAACCTCGTCGCGTGGATCCGCAATCCGCAGGCGATTGAACCACGCACGGCGATGCCCGATCTCGGCGTCGATGACGCGACAGCTCGCAACATTGTCGCCTACCTCTATTCACTGCATTGACGACGCCGTGTCAACCCGCATCGTTCGCGCTGCCGCGCTCGCCCTGATCCTCGATGCCTGTCACGCCCCGATGTCGGTCCTGGTTGCCGCCGGCCCGCAGTCAAGTGCGCTCGCGACGCTCACATGGATCCTTCTCGCCGCAGCTGCCGTGGTGTTCATTCCCGTCGTGGCGTTCATGGCGATGTCGATCGTGCGTCGTCGACACGACTCCATGGCGGTCGACCTCCAGCCGCGCGGCAACACGATCCCGATAGTGGCCGGCGCCATCATTCCCGGCGCAATTCTGCTGGCCCTCTTTCTGGCGAGCGTGTTGACGGAACCGCGCTTTCCGCCCGATGGCGCGCAACCGGCAGCGGCATTCGAGGTCACCGGGCACCAGTGGTGGTGGGCGGTGGAAACGGCGGGCGGTCCGGGCAATCCACCGGTTGCGTTCGCCAACGAATTGCACGTCCCCGCCGGTCAACTTGTCGAGCTCACTCTGCTCAGCGCGGACGTGATTCATTCATTCTGGATCCCTCAGCTGCAGGGGAAGATCGACCTGATTCCTGGCGACACGAACCGCATCCGGTTTGTCGCGAAGCGGGCGGGAACGTATCGCGGCCAGTGCGCCGAGTACTGCGGGCT
>DASXLF010000119.1:0-4117 GCA_036496405.1 Steroidobacteraceae bacterium
AAGTTCAGCGAGTGCGAGCTGTGTCATGGCAGCGGCGCCGCCAAGGGCTCGAACCCCAGCACCTGCGAGACCTGCGGCGGCAATGGCCAGGTGCGCGTCTCGCAGGGGTTCTTCACCTTGCAACAGACCTGTCCGCATTGCCGCGGCTCCGGTCGCGTGGTGCGCAATCCCTGCGATCAATGCCTGGGACAGGGACGCATCCGCCGCGCCAAGAAGCTATCGGTAAAGATTCCGCCGGGTGTGGATACCGGCGATCGCGTGCGGCTGGCGGGCGAGGGCGAAGCCGGACGCAACGGCGGCCCGGCTGGCGATTTGTATGCCGAAGTGCGCGTGCGCGAACACGCGATCTTCGAGCGCGACGGTGTGCATTTGAGTTGCGAGGTGCCGATCGGATTCACCACCGCAACGCTCGGCGGCAGTGTCGAAGTGCCGACCCTGGACGGTCACGTGGTGCTGAAGATTCCGGCCGAGACGCAATCTGGCCGGGTATTCCGACTGCGTGAGAAGGGCGTGAAATCGGTGCGCGGGCCGGCGCGCGGGGACCTGTTCTGCCGCGTGGTGATCGAGACGCCGGTGCACCTGTCCAGCGAGCAGCGCAAGCTGCTGCGCGAACTGGATGAATCGCTCAAGCAGGACGGCGCCAAGCACACGCCGCGACAGAAGACCTTCCTGGAGGGCGTGAAGCATTTTTTCTCTGGCGGCGGCACGTGATCCGTACCGTATTGATCGGCGCCACGGGCCGCATGGGTTTGAACATTCTGGCGCAGCTGTCGCAATTTCCGACGCTGCAACTGTGCGGCGCGGTCACCTCCGAACAGCACGCGGCGCTGGGCGAGGATGCCTCGGGGCGCGCCGGTGCGGCGCCCAGCGGCGTGAAACTGTCTTCGGCCTTGCCGCCGCTGCTGCGCGCGGCTGACCTCGCCATCGATTTTTCCAGTGCGCATGCCGCGGCGGCCAACCTTGCCGCCTGCGTGGCCGCGCGCGTGCCGCTGCTGCTCGGCACCACCGGCCTGCCGCGCGAATTGCAGGCGCCGCTGAGTGCCGCGGCCGAGAGCATTGCCCTGCTGGTGGCGCCCAACACCAGTCCGGGACTGAACGTGCTGCTCGATCTGGTGCGCACGGCCGCCCGGGCGCTGTGCGCCGATTACGATATCGAGATCCTCGAAGCTCACCATCGCGACAAGCGCGATGCGCCCTCGGGCACGGCGCTGGCGCTGGGCGAAGCGGCGGCGCAGGGGCGCGGGGTTTCGCTGGATCAACAGGCCATTTTCAGCCGCGGGCGCGGCTCGGCGCCGCGGGCGGCGGGACAGATCGGTTTCGCCAGCGTGCGCGGGGGCGATGTCGTCGGCGAGCACGAGGTACTGTTCCTGGGGCGGGGCGAACGGCTGATGCTGCGCCACAGCGCCACGGACCGTTCGGTGTTCGCCCGCGGGGCTTTGATCGCCGGGCAGTGGCTGGCCGGCAAGCCCGCCGGTCGTTATACCATGAGCGACGTTTTTTCAAGTGCAGGCAACTAGTTAAGGCGCCTAGTTGATCTTAAATTGAGCGGTCTGGCGGACAATTTGGGCTGATCCGGGAGGCCGCAAAGTTCCGAGATTGGCGTGGACAGGGACGGTAGGGGTCTTTACACTTTTGCCGTAATCCGAGTATCGGGTTAGTCCGCACAAGGCGGGAGGATGTTCCACAAGAACTCCTCCCGCTTTGTGCATGTGCACGTCGTGAATGTGATGCGTGGAGGAAGGAGAGGCATGAAGTGACTGCACCAGCGGTGCTGGCCCTGGCAGATGGGTCAATCTTCAAAGGCCATTCCATTGGCGCCGCTGGCAATACAACGGGTGAGGTCGTTTTCAATACCGCCATCACCGGCTATCAGGAAATTCTCACCGACCCTTCGTACGCGCGTCAGATCGTCACTCTGACCTATCCCCACATCGGCAATACCGGCGCCACGCCGGAGGACATGGAATCCGCACAGGTCTATGCCTCGGGCCTGGTGGTGCGCGATCTGTCGATGATCCCGAGCAGCTGGCGCGCATCGGGCTCGCTGAGCGATTTTCTGCAACGTGGGCGCATCGTTGCCATCGCCGGCATCGATACGCGCCGGCTCACGCGGCTGCTGCGGGAAAAAGGCGCTCAATCCGGCTGCATCATGACGGGCGAGCGCCTGGATGAGAACGCGGCGGTGCGCGCCGCGCGCGCCTTCCCAGGCCTCAAGGGCATGGATCTGGCCAAGGTCGTGAGCACGCGCAGCACCTATCAGTGGAACGACGGCACCATCGGCCGCGAAGCCTCGCCGCTGCGCGCCACGCAGCGCCTGCACGTAGTGGCATACGACTACGGCATCAAGCGCAACATCCTGCGGCTGATCGCCGACCAGGGCTGCCGCATCACCGTGGTGCCGGCGCAGACTACGGCCGCCGAAGTGCAGTCGATGAATCCCGACGGCGTGTTCCTCTCCAACGGTCCGGGCGATCCCGAGCCGTGCGGCTATGCGATCAAGGCGATCACCGAACTGCTCGACACCGACCTGCCGGTGTTCGGCATCTGTCTCGGCCATCAGCTGCTCGGCCTCGCCAGCGGCGCCCGCACCGTGAAAATGAAATTCGGACACCACGGTGCCAACCACCCGGTGCAGGAACTGTCCACCGGCCGGGTGATGATCACCAGCCAGAATCATGGGTTCGCGGTCGATGAGTCGACGCTGCCCGCAAATCTGATCCCCACGCATCGCTCGTTGTTCGACGGCACGCTGCAGGGACTGGCGCGTATCGACCGCGTGGCCTTCAGCTTTCAGGGCCACCCCGAGGCCAGCCCCGGGCCGCACGATCTCAAGCCTCTGTTCGATGGTTTCGTGCAGGCCATGGTGCGGCGTCTGCAGCTGCAGCTGCGGGCGTTGCGCAGCAATCCGCGCAAGCAAAGCGCCGAGCGCTGAGTTCGCCGCCGTGCCCAAACGTACCGACATCAAGAGTGTACTGATCATCGGCGCCGGTCCGATCGTGATCGGCCAGGCGTGCGAAGTCGACTACTCCGGCGCGCAGGCGTGCAAGGCGCTGCGCGAGGAGGGCTATCGCGTGATCCTGGTCAATTCCAATCCGGCCACGATCATGACCGACCCGGAGAGCGCCGATGCGGTCTACATCGAGCCGCTGAACTGGCGCACGGTGGCGCGCATCATCGAGCGCGAGCGGCCCGATGCGCTGCTGCCCACCATGGGCGGCCAGACCGCGCTCAACACCGCACTCGACCTGGTGCGCGAGGGCGTGCTCAAGCAGTACGGCGTCGAGCTCATCGCCGCCTCGCGTGAGGCCATCGACATGGCCGAGGACCGCGAGCGCTTCCGCAATGCCATGCGCGAGATCGGTCTGGAGGTTCCGCATTCGCAGATCGCGCGCAGCCTGGAAGAGGCCCTGGCGGTGCAGAGCAGCATCGGCTTCCCCATCGTCATCCGGCCATCCTTCACCATGGGCGGCAGCGGCGGTGGCATCGCCTACAACCGTGAGGAATTCGAGGCCATCGTGCAGCGCGGACTGGATGCCTCGCCGACGCGCGAACTACTGCTGGAAGAGGCGGTGCTGGGCTGGAAAGAATACGAGATGGAGGTGGTGCGCGATCGCAAGGACAACTGCATCATCGTCTGCTCGATCGAGAACCTCGATCCCATGGGCGTGCATACCGGGGATTCGATCACGGTGGCTCCGGCGCAGACCCTGACCGACAAGGAATATCAGCGCATGCGCGATGCCTCGATCGCGGTGCTGCGCAAAATCGGCGTCGAGACCGGCGGCTCGAACGTGCAATTCGCGGTCAATCCCAAGGACGGCCGGCTGCTGGTGATCGAGATGAATCCGCGGGTGTCGCGCTCCTCGGCGCTGGCCTCCAAGGCCACCGGCTTTCCGATCGCCAAGATCGCCGCCAAACTGGCGATCGGCTACACGCTCGATGAGCTCAAGAACGAGATCACGGGCGGGGCGACTCCCGCCTCGTTCGAGCCCTCGATCGATTACGTCGTGACCAAAATCCCGCGCTTCGCCTTCGAAAAATTCCCCGGCGCCGATAATCGCCTCACCACCTCGATGAAATCGGTGGGCGAAGCGATGGCTATCGGCCGCACCTTCCA
>DASXLF010000120.1:0-3341 GCA_036496405.1 Steroidobacteraceae bacterium
CGCTCACCAGCTGCTCATCGGCAATAGCGAGCTGCTGCGTCAGCGCCTCGCCCGCCTGCACCAGCGGCGCGATGTCCTCACCGCGGCCGCGCGCCTGTCCGACCGTCCGGGCGTGATCGTTGCGCGCGGCCCGCAGCCGATCGCTCTCGATCTGCCAGTGGCGGCGCTTGTGCTCCAGCTCCTGCAGTGCCTGCACATCCAGTTGATATCCGCGACGCGCCAGATTGGTGGCCACCGCTTCAGTTCCCGAGCGCAGCAGTTTCGGATCGATCATGGCTTTTCATCGCCCTGGCCGGGCTTCGCCGGCATGGCTCGCAGTCGTTCGAGCGCCTCGCCGATGCGCTGCTCGAGCCCGCGGGGAGCCGGATGATAATAGCGGCGATCGGGCATTTCATCGGGCAAGTAGCGCTCGCCGGCCGCGTACGCTTCCGGTTCATCGTGCGCATAGCGATAGCCGCCGCCGTAGCCGAGTTCCTTCATCAAGCCAGTGGGCGCATTGCGCAATCGCAGCGGCACCTCGAGCGAACCGAAGGCTTCGACATCCCTGCGCGCCTCGCCCCAGGCGGTGTAGACGGCGTTGCTCTTGGCAGCCACTGCCATGTAGACCACGGCCTGTGCCAGCGCCAGCTCCCCTTCTGGGCTGCCCAGTCGTTCATAGCTCTGCCATGCATCGAGCGCCAGTTGCAGCGCGCGCGGGTCAGCCAGACCGATGTCCTCGCTGGCCATGCGGGTGATTCGACGCGCCAGAAAGTGCGGATCGCAGCCGCCATCGAGCATGCGTGCCAGCCAATATAACGCCGCATCGGGGTCGGTGCCGCGCACTGCCTTGTGCAACGCCGAGATCTGGTCGTAGAACTGCTCGCCACCCTTGTCAAAACGCCGGCGGCCGCCACTGGCGACCTCTTGCGCCACGGCCAGCGTGATGGTCCGGCTTTCATTGACGGCCGCCAGCCCGGCCGCGAGCTCGAGCATGTTCAGCGCGCGGCGCGCATCGCCATCCCCGGCACGCGCCAGCATCTCCAGCGCCGGCTCTTCGATGACCAGCTGCTGCGCGCCCAGTCCGCGCTCGCCGTCCTTGAGGGCGTCGCGCAGCAACTGCTGCAGCTCTTCCATACTCAGGGACTTCAGCACGTACACGCGCGCGCGTGACAGCAGCGCACCGACGATCTCGAATGATGGATTTTCGGTGGTGGCACCAATGAAGGTGAGCGTGCCATCTTCCACGTGCGGCAGGAATGCATCCTGCTGCGCCTTGTTGAAGCGATGCACTTCATCCAGGAACAGCACCGTGGCGGCCCCTTCGGCGGCCGCCTGGCGCGCCTGTTCAACCGCCTCGCGAACGTCCTTGATGCCGGCCTGTACCGCCGACAGCGCGATGAAGCGCGCCTGTGAGCGCTGCGCAATCAGCCGCGCCAGTGTCGTCTTACCGGTACCCGGTGGTCCCCACAAGATGAGTGAGTGCAGCTGTCCGGAGACTATGGCCTCGTACAGCGGCTTACCGGGAGCCAGTACCTGCGACTGGCCGACGAATTCCTCCAGTCGCCGCGGCCGCATGCGATCCGACAGTGGCCGCAAGTCTCTGGCGCGTTCATTGAGCACCAGGGGCTGCTGTGTGGTGTGGCGTGCCACGGCCGTCAGTTCTGGGCGCTGCCGATGACGTCGACGCCCTTCGGCGGCTCGAATTTGAGCAGGCCGGCATCGACGTGCGCATTGCGCTCGCTGTGCGGGAAATCCAGTTGCACGGTCTGTCCCAAGCGATCATCGACGATCATGCGCGCGAGCCGGTCGCCGGCAAATCCCAAGGAAGCGTGGCTGAAATCCGCCTCGGCGCTACGCGGCTTGACCTCAACCCAGTCCAGTCCGTCATGTGTGCCGCTGCCTTCGATCTCAAAAGTGTCGTGCAATTGCGCGCTGGAGCCCGAGAGCAGCACGATTGGCGTCGAAGATAAGGCCGCCTCGACCGGTTTGACGGTCACCTGTGCCAGCTCACTGTCGTAAAACCACAGGTTCTTGCCATCGGCCACCAGGATCTGCTCCGGTGCGGCCCCGGCGGGACGGTCCTTGGGCTGGTACTCCCAGCGGAATTTTCCAGGACGCTGCACGATCAACCGCCCGGAGCCGGCGCCGACCTGCGTGCCGTGAGCATCGGTGACCGTCTGGGTAAACTGGGCGCTGAGGCTGTTCAGCCCGTTCAAATAGCGATCCAGCGCCGTGGTCGATGCACCCCATGCCAGGCCCGCAGCCAGCCCCGCCAGGGCCGCGCCCGCGATCAGTCGGCGGATGAGCACCGTCAATGTCCGACCGGCGGTGGCGCCAGCACTTCACGTGCGCCGTTGGATTGCAGTGGCCCGACGATGCTCGCCTGCTCCATGGCTTCGAGCATGCGCGCGGCACGGTTGTAGCCGATCTTCAAGCGCCGTTGCACATAGGAGATCGACGGCTTGCGTTCACTGGTGACAATGCGTACCGCCTCGTCATACAGCGGATCGGCCTCCGGATCCCCGGCAGTGACCGAACCGAATTCCTCTTCTTCACCGCTGACCCCTGCGATCGGTGTCTGCGGCCCGCGCAGCACGTCCTCGATATAGTTGGGCGTGGCAGCTTTCTTGAGACTGTCCACCACGCGATGCACTTCCTGATCGGACACGAAGGCACCGTGAACACGGGTCGGCATGGAGGTTCCGGGCGGCAGGTACAGCATGTCGCCATGACCCAGCAGCGATTCCGCGCCCATCTGATCCAGGATGGTGCGCGAATCCACCTTGGCGGAAACCTGAAAGGCAATGCGCGTCGGAATGTTGGCCTTGATCAGGCCGGTGATCACGTCCACCGACGGCCGCTGCGTCGCCAGCACCAGGTGAATGCCCGAAGCGCGCGCCTTCTGCGCCAGCCGCGCAATCAGTTCCTCGACCTTCTTACCGACGATCATCATCATGTCGGCGAGCTCATCGATGATCACCACCACGAACGGCAGCGGCTCCAGATTCTGGATGGTGCTCTGATCGATGCTCGGATCGTTAGCCGCCCGCTGCAGCATAACCGGATCGAGAATCGGCTTGTTCTCAGCGATCGAATCTTTCACCCGGCGGTTGTAGCCGGCGATGTTGCGCACGCCAAGCGCCGACATCAGCTGGTAACGCCGCTCCATTTCCGCCACGCACCAGCGCAAGGCGTTGGCTGCCTGCTTCATGTCAGTGACCACGGGCGACAGCAGGTGCGGTATGCCCTCGTACACCGACAGCTCGAGCATTTTCGGGTCGATCATGATCAGCCGCACATGCTCGGCCGTGGACTTGTACAGCAGGCTCAGCACCATGGCATTGATCGCCACGGATTTTCCC
>DASXLF010000121.1:0-7417 GCA_036496405.1 Steroidobacteraceae bacterium
GATCACGCGCATCAATGCCGCGGCGCGTATTCACGGCCTGTCGTACAGCCGCCTGATCGCCGGCCTGCACAAGGCGGGCCTGGAGATCGATCGCAAGCTGCTGGCCGATCTGGCGGTCAATGACGCCAATGCCTTCGGCGTGATCGCCGAGCGCGCCAAGGTCAGTCTCGCTGCAGCCTGACGGCAGAAGGGGACGGGTGCTGTGGGAGAACTCGGCGCCCTGATTGAGAGCGCACTGGCACAGGTGGCCGCGAGCGCCAGCGTGGCTGCGCTCGAGGAGATCCGCGTCCAGTGGCTGGGCCGCAAGGGCACGCTGACCGAGCAGCTCAAGGCGCTCGGCGCGCTGCCGGCCGCGGAGCGCCCGGCGGCCGGTGCGCGCATCAACAGCGCCAAGCAGACCCTGCAGAGCGCCATCGAGGCGCGGCGCTCGGAACTCGAACGCCTGGCGATCGAGGCCGAGCTGCGCGCCGGGGCCATCGACGTGACCCTGCCCGGGCGGGGCGAGAGGCTCGGCGGCGTGCATCCGATCACGCTCACGCGTCTGCGCATCGAGGAGATTTTCCGGCGCGCCGGTTTCCAGGTGGCCCAGGGTCCGGAGATCGAGAACGAGTTCTACAATTTCGAAGCGCTGAACATCCCGGCCAATCATCCGGCGCGCGCGCTGCATGACACGTTCTATCTCAAGGACGGGCACCTGCTGCGCACCCACACCTCGCCGGTGCAGATCCGCGCCATGCAGACCCAGAAGCCGCCGATCGCGCTGATCGCTCCCGGGCGCGTGTATCGCGTGGATTCCGACGTCAGCCATTCGCCCATGTTCCACCAGGTCGAGGGACTGTTCGTGGACGAGGCGGTGAGTTTCGCCAACCTCAAGGCCATCCTGCATCGCTTCATGGAAGCGTTCTTCGAGCAGGACCTGTCGATGCGCTTGCGCGCTTCGTATTTCCCGTTCACCGAGCCCTCGGCCGAAGTCGACATCAGTTGTGTGCTGTGCCAGGGGCGTGGCTGCCGGGTGTGCAAGCAGACCGGCTGGCTAGAGATCGCCGGCTGCGGCATGGTGCATCCGCGGGTGTTCAGTGCCTGCGGCATCGATCCGGAGCGCTACACCGGTTATGCCTTCGGCGCCGGCATCGAGCGGCTGGCCATGCTGCGCTATGGGGTGAACGACCTGCGCCTGTTCTTCGAAAACGATCTCAAATTCCTGGCGCCCTTCGCTGGTGGCGGCGCATGAAGCTGCCACTGTCGGCGCTGCGGGCGTGGGTGCAGTTTCCGTGGGAGGCACCGGAACTGGCGCGCCGTCTGACCTTCGCCGGCTTCGAGGTGGAAAGCATCACGGCGGCCGCGCCGGCATTCAGCGGCGTGGTCGTGGCGCGCATCGTCAGCGCCGAACCGCATCCGACGGCGCAGAAGCTGCGCGTCTGCCGGGTGCAGCTCGCGCCGGATGCGAATGCGGATGCGGGCGCACAACTGCAGATCGTCTGCGGCGCATCCAACGCCCGTGCCGGGCTGGTGAGCGCGCTGGCCACCGTGGGCGCGGTGTTGCCCGGCGACGTGCACATCAAGGCCGCGCAGCTGCGCGGTGTGGAATCGCAGGGCATGTTGTGTTCGGGGCGCGAGCTGGGATTGAGCGAGGAGTCCGAGGGCATCTTGGAATTGCCGGCCGATACCCCGCTCGGCATCGACGTGCGCACGGCGCTCGATCTGGATGATCCCATCCTGGAAGTCAACGTCACTCCCAATCGCGGCGATGCGCTATCGGTGCTGGGACTGGCGCGCGAAGTCGCCGCGCTGTGCGGCCAGCCACTGCAATCCCCGGCGCTGGGCGTGATCTCCGCTGGCGCGCCGATGCCTGCTGCGAACGATGCCAATCGCCTCAATGTCGCGCTGCCGGCGAAAACCGGCGCCGGACGGCTGCTGGCCGGCGTGGTGAGCGGTGTCGATAACACGCGCGAAAGTCCCGCCTGGCTGCGCGAGCGGCTGCGGCGTTCCGGCCTGCGATCGATCAGTCCCGTGGTCGATGTCACCAACTTCGTCATGCTGGAGCTGGGTCAGCCCATGCATGCCTACGATCGCGCGGCCTTGCACGGCAGCCTGTGCGCACGCTGGGCGCTGCCGCATGAGCGCCTGCAATTGCTCGACGGCCGCGAGATCCAACTGGGTGGCGATGTGCTGGTGATCGCCGATGATGAATCCATCCTGGGACTGGCCGGCATCATGGGCGGCCAGCGCAGCGCCATCACGGCGGCGACTCAAAACATCGCGCTCGAAGTCGCCTGGTTCGTACCGTCCGCGATCGCCGGGCGCGCGCGCCGCTTCGGTCTGCAGACCGATGCCAGCCAGCGCTTCGAACGCGGGGTCGACTGGCGAGTACAGGAGCGGGCGCTGGAACTGGCCACGCAGTTGATCGTGCAGCTCGCGGGCGGGCAGGCGGGCGCGATCACGGTGGCGGAACAGAGCGATGTGCTGCCGCAGACGGTGCCGGTGCGGCTGCGCGCGCGCCGCATGCGACGACTGCTGGGCGCAGCAGTCGCCACAGCGGATGTGGAAAAGCGCCTGGTCGCCCTGGGAATGAAGGTGCGCGCGGATGCAGCGGCGAACGCTGCGGCGCCCGAGGATGCCGTGTGGAACGTTGAGCCGCCCTCGTGGCGCTATGACATCGGCATCGAGGTCGATCTGATCGAGGAAGTGGCACGCATCGGCGGCTTCGATGTCATCGCCGAACGCGATGCGCTGCTGCCGGTGGCGCTCAAGCCGTTGCGCTCGAGCGAGATCGATGAGCGAGTGATACTGCGCACGCTGGCTGCGCGCGGCTATCAGGAAGTGATCACGTTCGCATTCGTCGATCCGGCGCTGCAGCGCGCGCTGTTCGGTGAGCAGCCGGTGATCGAACTCGCCAATCCCATCGCCGCCGACATGGCGGTCATGCGCAGTTCACTGTGGCCAGGACTGATCGGCGCGGCGCGGGAGAATCTGCGCCGCCAGGCCCAGAGGCTGCGACTGTTCGAGATCGCCAATCGCTTTCTGCTGGATGGCGAAGGCCGTCATCGCGAACAGAAAATGCTTGCCGCCCTGGTGCTGGGCGCGCGGCTTCCCGAGCAGTGGAGCAGTGGCACGACGGCCGTGGATTTCTACGATCTCAAGGGCGATCTGGAGGCGCTGCTGGCCCTGGGCGGGGCGCCGGCGGAGTTCTCATTCGAACCGGGCACGTTGCCGTGCCTGCATCCGGGGCGCAGCGCGCGGATCGTGCACGGCGGCCTCGAAATAGGGCACCTGGGCGAGCTGCACCCGCAATTGGTGCGCTCGCTGGACTTAACATATGCCCCAATCCTGCTCGAAGTGGACTACGACGCAACATTTGTTGCCAAAGTGGCGCAGTTTCGCGAGACTTCGCGCTATCCGCTGATCCGTCGCGACATTTCCTTCACGGTGCCCGAAGGCGTCGCCTTCAGGCGTATCGGCGAACGTGTTAGTGTTGCGGCAGCGAGCCTGTTACAAGAATTGCGCGTTTTCGACGTCTACCAGGGAAAGGGAGTAGAAATCGGTCGAAAAAGTGTCGCCTTGGGCTTGATTTTACAGGATTTAAGCCGCACGCTTACAGATGAGGAAGCTGACCGCATCGTCGCAACCGTGCGCGCCGACCTGCAGTCGAATTTGGATGCCAGGATAAGAGAATAACGTTAATGGCTCTCACCAAGGCCGAGATGGCCGAAGCACTGTTCAATCAGCTCGGTCTGAACAAACGCGAAGCCCGCGAACTCGTGGATCTCTTTTTCGAAGAGGTGCGCGGTGCGCTGTCGCAGGGTGAACAGGTGAAACTGTCCGGGTTCGGTAATTTCGATCTACGAGACAAGAATCAGCGACCGGGCCGCAATCCAAAAACCGGCGAAGAAATTCCCATCAGCGCGCGCCGCGTGGTGACTTTCCGTCCGGGTCAGAAACTCAAAGCGCGCGTCGAAGCTTATGCTGGAACCAAAGAACAATAACGAATTGCCGACTATCCCCGGGAAGCGCTACTTCACCATTGGTGAGGTGAGCGAGCTGTGCGGCGTGAAGCCGCACGTGCTGCGTTACTGGGAGCAGGAGTTTCCTCAGCTCAAGCCCGTCAAGCGGCGCGGCAACCGCCGCTATTACCAGCGCCAAGACGTGATCATCATCCGGCAGATCCGCAGCCTGCTGTACGAGCAGGGCTTCACGATCGGCGGCGCGCGCAACAAGCTGACCGGCGAAGAGTCGCGCAGCGATACCACGCAGAGCCAGCAGATCGTGCGCCAGGTGCGCGTGGAGCTCGAAGAGGTACTGCGTATCCTCAGGCGCTGAGCCCGCCCGGGCAGACTTCTGCCGCCCACGGAACAGCTGCCACGGAGTATCATCCGACTGCCGTCTCTGGTCGGACGGCACGACCGAAGAATAATCGTGTCGGAGCGTGGCGCAGTCTGGTAGCGCACTTGCATGGGGTGCAAGGGGTCCCGAGTTCAAATCTCGGCGCTCCGACCAATCTAGCAGGGTCCTTACCGGGCACATCGGTAACGGATTTTCCGGGCCGTGCGATCCCCACATTGCGTTGCCGGCTTTCCTTGCTCCAGCGTTAATAACCATGATACATAGGATTCGTGATGATCGAATCCGTAACGTATACGAAGTGGCGTGTGCTGTTGGTTGGGATTACTGCCAGCATATCTAAGAAATTGCACCCGTTTGGGTGACCATGCCTTGGCGCCTGCTCAAGTTCGGATTTCACCTCCGGCATCCAGAACCCCGGATGTTTACCTATCCACAAGAGCTCAAGCCGAGCTACGACGTGGTGATCATCGGCGCCGGTGGTCACGGATTGGCGGCGGCCTATTATCTGGCGCGCGATCACGGCGTGCGCCGCATCGCCGTTCTCGAGAAAGGGTATCTGGGAGGCGGCAACACCGGTCGCAACACCACGATCATTCGTTCGAACTATCTCACGCCAGAGGGAGTCAGGTTCTACGACGAGAGCGTGCGGCTTTGGCAGGGTCTTTCTCAGGACCTCGATCTCAATCTGTTCTACTCCAAGCGCGGGCACTATACGCTCGCCCACACCGATGCCGCCATGCGCACGATGCGCTGGCGCGCTGAGGTCAACAAGCATTTCGGGATAGACAGCGAAGTCGTCGATGCGGCGCAAGTGGGTCGCGCGCTGCCGATGATGGATCTCAATTGTGGCGGACATTCACCGCCGATTTTGGGGGCTCTTTATCACGCGCCGGGCGCAATCGCGCGCCATGACGCCGTGGCGTGGGGTTACGGACGCGGCGCCACACAGCGTGGCGTGGAGATTCATCAGAACACCGAGGTGCTGTCTGTTGAAGTAGAGGGTCGAGCGTCTTCACCGGCCATCCTCGGTGTGGTGACCAACCGCGGCACCATTGCGACTCGCAAAGTCTTATGCGCCGTCGCGGGTGCAACGCCGACGATCCTCAACATGCTCGGCCTGCGATCGCCGATATACATCCATCCGCTGCAGGCGATGGTTTCGGAGCCCCTCAAGCGATGGCTGGACCCAATTATTGTGTCGGCATCGCTGCACGTGTACGTGAGCCAAAGTGCGCGCGGCGAACTCGTGATGGGGGCCTCGCTCGATCCGTACGAGTTGCACTCGACGCGCTCGACGCTCGATTTTACAGAGTCCTTATCGGCCCACATGCTGGATCTTTTTCCCTTTCTCTCCGATGTCAAGGTTGTGCGTCAGTGGGCCGGAATGGCGGATATGACGCCGGACTTCGCACCGATCATGGGGCTCACTCCCATACGCGGTTTTTATCTCGATGCGGGCTGGGGCACATGGGGGTTCAAGGCGACGCCGATTTGTGGCAAGACCATGGCCCACACCGTGGTGAACGATACCAATCACCCGCTGATCGAAGGGTTTTCGTTTGACCGGTTTTCCCGATACGCGTTGACTGGGGAAAAGGGCGCCGCCTCGGTGGGTCACTGACATGAAGTTGATGACCTGTCCCATCAACGGTCCGCGTCCGATCAGCGAATTCGCTTACGGCGGCGAGCTGCGCGAGATGCCGGATCCTGCCAATTCGAGCGACGCCGAATGGGCCGGATACGTTTTTGATCGCACCGGCATACCGGGGGTTAAGTGCGAGTGGTGGTGTCATGTTCCCAGTGGCGTCTGGTTCATCGCGTATCGCGACACCACGACCGATACCATCCACAGCACATCTTTATACGGCGAGAGGGCGCGATAATGAGGCGCCTTCCGCCCGGTCCTGGCGAATGGATCGATCGCTCAAAGCCGTTGCAATTCACATTCGAAGGCGAGGCGATCGAGGGCTTCGAAGGTGACACCATCACCTCCGCGCTCGCGGCGAGCGGTCGAAGCACGCTCGGGCGATCGTTCAAATATCACCGTGCACGCGGGCCGTTGAGCGCCGCCAATCATGATGCCAACCTCATCATGCAGGTCGGCGAGGGTGCGCTGAGCGTGCCCAATGTGCGCGCCGACGCGACCTTGCTTCGGGCGGGTATGTCGGTGCGAGCGGTCAACACGCGCGGCGGGGTGAGATGGGATCGTCGTGCCATTCTCGACCGGTTATCACCGTTTCTACCGGTGGGGTTTTACTACAAGGCATTTCACGGCAAGCGAACGTTTCCGATCTGGGAGCGCATGTTCCGCTCGCTCACGGGCTTGGGAAAAGTTGACTTCAGGACACTTCTTCGAAAGACGCCAAAACACTATGATTTTGCTGATCTTTTGGTCGTCGGGGGTGGTCCATCGGGCCTGTCCGCGGCGTTTGCCGCCGCGGATCGAGGCGCGAGCGTGTTGTTGGTCGATGAAAACGCGCATCTCGGTGGCAGCGGTCACTATGTGCGCCACGAGCCGCGGGTGCCGATTCAGACAACCGAATTGGTCAACCGGGTGTTGTCTCATCCGCGCATTCGGGTGCTCGTCAATACCTTCGCCGCCGGCTACTACGCCGATCGCTGGGTGGCTCTCTCGGCCCCTGAGTGTCTGATCAAGGTTCGAGCGCGCACTGTCGTGGTCGCCCAGGGCGCATTTGAACAGCCGGCTGTGTTTCGCGGCAACGACCTGCCGGGCGTGATGCTCGCCGGCGGTGCGCAACGTCTGATGGCTCGATATGGTGTCGCGGCGGCGAATCGTGTCGCCGTCGTGACGGCGAACAGTGCCGGCTATGGCGCGGCGCTGGATGCGATTCACGCGGGTGTGAGCGTCGAGTCGGTGCTCGATCTGCGTGCAGCCATCGGCCCGGAGTCACAGCGGCTCGCCGATCAGGTCCAAAAGCAAGGCTGTCGTATCGAGACCGGCGTGCGACCGTGGCAGGCCGCATCGGGTCGCAACGCGCGCATCATTCGCTTCGAATACGACACTAAAGCGTGGCCCGGTCGACGCGCGTCCATTGATGTGGACGGCCTTTGGATG
>DASXLF010000122.1:0-1842 GCA_036496405.1 Steroidobacteraceae bacterium
CTTGGTGATCGCGATGGTCGGGCGGATGTCGTAGCCTGCCGCGAGTTCGGTGGCGAATGCGTCGGCCACCACGGCACCCCAGGGATCGAGCGACACGATGCGCCCGGGTTCGCTCCACTGCGGATAGGGGCCGATCGCGTCGGTCGGCGAGGTGTTCGTCAGATCGGCCTTGTGGTGCGGCGACAGCGCGCCTGCGGCCACGGCGAGCGCGCGATAGACGCTGTAGGAGCCGCTGTGCGTGCCGATGACGTTGCGATGCGCGCGCTTGGTGGTGGTGCCGACGACGGGGCCACGCTCGACGGCGGTGGCTGCACCCCAGTGGATCGGCAGCGCGCCAAACAAGCCGGCGTGGGAGGTCAGCCGGATGTGCTTGCGCGCAGAGGAGGGCTCGGAAGAAGCGGGGGAGACAGGCAGGGAAGACGGAGTCGGAACGGTGTCGACAGACATTGCAGGCCCTCAAAAAACACAATGTATCGAGGGCTTTCAGAACTGGCAAGCAGGGGTACGCCATTCGCCGTAACCCCCAACCGGCCGGCTGCGCAGCCGTTCTTGATGCGCCCCCCAAGTTGAAGCTGGCGGCACAATCCGCCGGAATTCTTTTTTGCGATGCCTGTAACCGACTGAACCGAAAGCACGAATGACCAAAGAGGGCCCGTCGGCGAAGAGCGAGGCCGAGCTCGAACTGCATGGACTCTTCATGCGTGGGCTCGGCGGCGACGCCGCGGCCTATCGCGCGTTCCTGCAGAAACTCAGCTTGCACCTGCGCGCGTTCCTGGGCCGGCGCCTGTTCGGCTGGCCCGATGAAGTGGAAGACCTTGTCCAGGAATGCCTTCTCGCCATGCACAACCAGCGTCACACCTACCAGAGCGACCAGCCGCTGACGGCCTGGGTGCATGCCATCGCGCGCTACAAGATGATCGATCTGCTGCGCGCCAAGGCCGGTCGCGAGGCGCTGCATGAACCGCTTGACGACGACCTGGCCGTGTTCGCCGAGTCGGCCACCGAGGCGAGCGATGCGCGCCGCGACATCGCGGGTTTGCTCGACACGCTGCCGGACCGGCACCGGCTGCCCATCGTGCACGTCAAGCTGGAGGGCCTTTCGGTCGCGGAAACGGCAAAGCTGACCGGCATGTCCGAATCCGCCGTCAAGGTGGGCATCCATCGCGGCCTGAAGGCGCTGGCGCTCAAGATCAAGGAGACGATGTGAAAACCGACGACCTCATCGCCATGCTCGCCACCGGGACCGCGCCGGTGCCGCAGCGCGCGACGTCGCGCCGGCTCTCGGTGGCGCTGTTGATCGGGCTGCCGTTGTCCGTTGCGTGCATGGTGACGGTGTACGGCGTGCGGCGCGATTTGATGCAGGTCATGTCCCTGCCGATGTTCTGGGTGCGGCTGGCGTTTCCCATCTGCATGGTGGTCGCCGGCTTTGTGATCGTGCAGGGGCTGGCGCGCCCGGGTGCGCGTGTGCACCTCGCGTGGCTGGGGCTGGCCTTGCCCGTGCTGGTTATCTGGTCGATGGCGCTGATGATGCTCGCTTCGGCACCCGCCGAGCAGCGGCCGGCACTGGTCATGGGGCAGACCTGGCGGACCTGCACGATGAACATCGCTTTCATTTCGGTGCCGGTCTTCGCGGCGATGATCGTGGCATTGAAGGGCCTTGCGCCGACAAGGCCTGCTTTGGCGGGCGCTGCCGCAGGCGCCATGGCGGGGGCTGCCGGCGCGGCCGTCTATGCCCTGCATTGCCAGGAGCTGGCGGCACCATTCCTGGCGGTCTGGTATGTGGTGGGGATCGCGGTGCCGGCGATTGCCGGAGCGTTGCTGGGCCCCAGACTGCTCCGGTGG
>DASXLF010000123.1:0-8083 GCA_036496405.1 Steroidobacteraceae bacterium
GACAACCTCGACAAGCTGCTGCACTACGACCTCAACCGGCTGCATGGCTTCAACGGCTACTTTGATTGGACGTACTTCACGATGTATTTCATCGACGTCGCGCTGGTGTCGATGACTTACCTGATGTCGCTCAAGCTGACCGACACCCATATACGCTCCACCGAGCCGACCATGCTCGGTTGGATCACGGCGCTGGTCTGCTACGAGCCATTCTGGGCGCTGATCGGCGCGCAGTACCTTGCCTACGACACCGCGCCGGGTTGGGGCGTATGGTTCGGCCACACGCCGTGGTTGTATACGCTCTGGGGCAGCCTGATCCTGGTGCTGGTGGCCATCTATGTCTGGTCGACAATTGCCTTCGGCGCCCGATTCTCCAATCTCACGCACCGCGGCATCATCACCAACGGTCCTTACCGCTACAGCAAACACCCGGCCTATCTGTCCAAGAACCTGTCGTGGTGGCTGATCTCGATGCCGTTCATGCTCAGCGGCGGTCCGGCTCAGGCGCTGCGCAGTTGCACGCTGCTGTGCATGCTCAATGGCATCTACTATCTGCGCGCCAAGACCGAGGAACGTCACCTATCGCTCGATCCGGTTTACCGCCAGTACGTCCTTTGGATCGAGCAGCATGGGCTGCTGCGCGCGCTGGATCGCATCCCGGGCGTCGGCGCACTGGCGCGCTGGCGACCGGATTTCAAGGCCTACTCCTCGCCCGCACGCTTCACAACCAATGGCTCGCCCTGAACGCTGCGTTCATCGCGCAGCCAGACGGTGCGCGCCGGTGTGGCCAGCCTGATGCCGGTGCGGGCAAATGAGCGCAGGATCTCGCGATTGACCTGATCGAGCGCCCGGCCAAGGTCACGGCCCGGTCCGTTCTCGACGAAGAAGCACACCTCGAACAACAGGGCCGACTCACCGATCAGTTTAAGCAGGCAATAGACAAAGCGTGTGCCCTCATAGGTGGCGACCGCGTCGCTGATCAGCTGCGGCACGCTATCGATCTGCTCCGCCGATGTCTCGTAGACCAGCGCCAGATTGAACAAGGCGCGCCACTCGCTGGCGCGGCCGAGATTGCGTACCCGGCTCTTGAGCAGGTCGGCATTGGAGATGATGATCTGCTCGCCGGTGATGCTGCGCAGCCGGGTGCTCTTGATGCCGATCTGCTCGACCTTGCCCTCGAAGGTGTCGATCCGAAGTGCGTCGCCGACCACGAAAGGTTTGTCCAGCGCGATCGACAGCGATGCGAACAGGTCGCCGAGTATGGTCTGCACGCCGAGCGCTATGGCGATGCCGCCAACTCCCAAGCCGGCGATCAGCGGCCCGACATTGATACCGAGATTTTCGAGCGCCAGCAGCGCCACGACGATCCAGATGATGAGCCGCAGCGCGAACAGCACGATGTCGATCGAGCCGGCCAGCCGCGGGTCGCCGGAACGCGCCTGCTGGCGCTGCAGGCCGAAACGCGCCGCCGCACCGGCCCATATGCCCAGTTGCAGCCAACAGCCCAGAACGATCGCGATCTTGAAGCCGCGATCGATACGTCCGGGCAGCGTCAGGATGCGCTCGGCCACGTACAGCGCCACGATCCAGAGCACCACACGACTGGTGCGCTCCAACAGATACGTGATCAGCGCCACCGCCAGCGGCAGTTCGCGGCTGGAAGTGAGGTTGCGCCGCGCGCGCAGATAACCGCGCACCATGGGCAGGATGGTGAAGGTGAGCAGAAACACACCGCCGGCCGCCAGCCAATCGGTGAGGCTGTTGTCCATCAGGATCTGTCGAGCCAATTGCGACCACGTCGACATCGAAAACCGGACCTCGCGCTAGGAAGCCAAACATGTGGGGGCGTGTGCGGTCCCGAGCGCCTTGACGCTATCAGGCGCCTGCGTCAGGCTGGCCGCGAGCCGATGATACGCACTCGCCCCGCTGCCCGCTTAGCTCCGCAATGCGATGCTCTGATCATCGGCGGCGGTCACAACGGCCTGGTATGCGCAGGCTACCTGGCCGCCGCAGGTCTCAAGGTCACGATGCTGGAGCGGCGCGCGGTGGTGGGCGGCGCAGCCGTCACCGAGGAATTTTACCCGCGGTTTCGCAATTCAGTCGCGGCCTACGCGGTATCGCTGCTCAATCCGAAAGTCATCCGCGAACTCGAACTGGCGCGTCACGGACTCACCATCGTCGAGCGCGGCATGTCCAACTTCCTGCCCACTGCCGATGGCCGCTATCTGTGCACCGGCAATGACCGAACGGTCGCCGAGGTGGCAAAGTTCTCCCATCGCGATGCGCTGCGGCTGGCCGAATACGGTGCCCGGCTCGAGCAGATCGCCGACGTACTGCGCGACCTGGTGTTACGGACGCCGCCAAACATGGTGCAGGGGAACTGGCGTACGGCGCTTCCGGAACTGCTGCGCGCGAGCCGGGTGGGTACCCGCCTGCGCAGGCTCGACATGAACCTGCGGCGCGAATTGCTGCGGCTGTTTTCGGCCTCCGCCGGCGACTACCTTGACGGCTGGTTTGAAAGCGCGCCGATTAAGGCGGTGTTCGGTTTCGATGGCGTGGTCGGCAATTACGCCAGTCCCTACGCCCAGGGATCCGCCTACGTGCTGCTGCATCACGTATTCGGCGAGGTCAATGGCAAAAAGGGCATCTGGGGACACGCCATCGGCGGCATGGGTGCCATTACGCAGGCCATGGCGCGATCCGCGGCATCGCGCGGCGTGGACATCCGGCTGCGGACGGCCGTGCGCGAGGTGCTGGTCGAGCAGCAGCGCGCGGTCGGTGTGGTAACCGAAGGCGGTGAGGTGATCCGTGCTTCGGCGGTGGTCTCCAACCTGAATCCAAAGCTGCTGTATCAGCAACTACTCGACCCGGGCGCGCTGAGCGCGGACTTTCGCGAGCGCATCAGCCAGTGGCGCTGCGGCTCAGGCACGTTTCGCATGAATGTGGCGCTGGCCGAGCTGCCTGATTTCAGCTGCCTGCCGGGTAAATCGCCGGCCGCGCACCACACTGCCGGCATCATCCTGGCTCCGACGCTGAACTACATGGAGCAGGCGTACTTCGACGCGCGCTCATCCGGCTGGTCGCAGCGGCCGATCATCGAGATGCTGATCCCATCGACGCTGGACGACACGCTCGCGCCGCCGGGACAACACGTGGCCAGCCTGTTCTGCCAGCACGTGGCACCACAGTTGCCCGATGGACAGTCGTGGGATCTTCATCGCGAACGCGTGGCGGATCTGATGATCGATACCGTCAATGCTCACGCGCCCAACTTCAAAGCGGCGGTACTGGGGCGGCAGATCATGAGTCCGTTGGATCTGGAACGCACCTTCGGGCTGGTCGGCGGCGACATTTTCCACGGCGCGCTGCAGCTCGATCAGTTGTTCAGCGCCCGGCCGATGCTCGGGCACGCGGACTATCGCGGGCCGCTGCCCGGGCTATATATGTGCGGATCGGGCACCCACCCGGGCGGCGGCGTCACCGGCGCGCCCGGCCATAACGCCGCGCGCGAGATCCTCAAGGACTTTCGGCGGCGTGGCCGGACATCCACGGCGTAATCAGCCGCAATCATTCCTGATCGTCGACATCGTCCATGGCGAGTTCTTTGAGCTTGCGCGTGAGGGTGTTGCGGCCCCAGCCCAATAACTTGGCGGCGTCCTGGCGGTGGCCCTGTGTGTGCTTGAGAGCCACGCGAATCAACGTTCGTTCAAATGCCGGCAGTGCGTCCTCGAGCAGCGGTCGCGGCAACGACTGCGCCTGGCGCACCGCCCATTGCGACAGCGCCGAAGTCCAATCCTGGTCCGCCGGGGCGTTGGCGATCGCGCCGATGATTTCCGCCGGCAGATCCTCGGCGCGGATTTCATTGCCGGGTGCGAGCACGGTGAAGCGGCGACAGAGATTGACCAGTTCACGCACATTGCCGGGCCACGCATAGGCGCTGAGTTTCTCGCGCGCATCGGCCGTGAGCGCCTTGGGTTCGACGCCCAATTCCTGGGCTGCCAGCCGCAGGTAGTGTTCCAGCAGATCGGGTATGTCCTCGTGCCGCGCACGTAGCGGCGGCAGCTCGATTCGAATCACGTTCAGGCGATGAAACAGATCCTCGCGAAACTGGCTGCTACGCACACGCTCTTCCAGGTTCTGGTGGGTGGCGGCGATCACGCGTACGTCGACTCGGATCGGGGTCTGGCCACCGACGCGATAGAACTCGCCTTCCGCCAGCACGCGCAACAGCCGCGTCTGCAGCGAGGTCGACATGTCGCCGATCTCATCGAGAAACAGCGAACCGCCATCGGCCTGCTCGAAGCGGCCGCGGCGCAGGCTGTCGGCGCCGGTGAAGGCTCCTTTCTCGTGGCCGAATAATTCCGACTCGAGCAATTCAGCCGGAATCGCCGAGGTGTTGAGCGCGATGAACGGCTTGTTGGCGCGCGGGCTGTGTTCATGCAGTGCGCGCGCGGCCAGTTCCTTGCCGGTACCCGATTCGCCGGTGATCAGCACGTTGACACTGGATCGCGACAGGCGGCCGATGGCGCGGAATACCTGCTGCATGGCCGGGGCGCGTCCGAGCAGTTCCGGGATGGTGGGCGCCGCCGCCGTGCTTTCGACGCTGCGCACGCCGGCAGCCGCGGCTCGCTTGACCAGATCCACCGCCTGGTCGATATCGAACGGTTTGGCGAGATACTCAAAAGCGCCGCTCTCGTAGGCGGAAACTGCGCTGCCCAGGTCCGAGTATGCGGTCATGACGATGACCGGCAATTCCGGATGCGCATCGTGCACGCGGCGCAGCAGGTCCAGTCCCGACTGGCCGGACATTTTGATGTCGGTAATCAGTACGTCCGGCGTGTCGGTGCGCAGCGCCGCGAGCGCGGGCTCCGCGGCGTCGAAGGCCTTGGGCAGCATGCCGCCGTTTCGCAGCGCGCGCTCCAGCACCCAGCGTATGGAAGTGTCGTCGTCGACCAGCCAGACGCGCAACGGTTGAGCAGTCATTCGGCACCTTCCAGCGGCAACAGGAGTGAAAAAACGGTGTGGCCTGGCCGGCTCTCGAACTCGACAATGCCGCGATGACGCGTCACCAGGTCCTGCGCGACCGCCAGTCCCAGTCCGGTGCCGGTCGAGCGGGTGGTGACCAAAGGATAGAAAACACTGCGTTGCAACTCCGGCGAAATGCCGTGCCCGTTGTCTTCAACCTGGATATTGGCCACCAGACGGTGACGTATGGTGCCGATGTTGATATTGGTCAGCACGCGCGTGCGCAACAGCACGCGGCCGCTGCCCGGCTCGACCGCCTGCAGGGCATTGCGCGCGACATTGAGCAGCGCCTGGATGATCTCATTGCGATCGAACTGGGCGTTCGGCAGGCTGGGATCGTAGTCGCGCTCGATGACGATACCGGCGCCGGCCTCGCTGCGCAGCAGATGAAACACGTGTTCACACAGCTCGTGGATATTGATGCTGACTTTCTGCGGCAGGCGCGACGGACCGAGCATGCTGTCGACCAAGGCGCGCAGGCGATCGGCCTCGTTGATGATGACCGCGGTGTATTCCTTGAGCGATCCGTCGTGCAGCTCGCGATCGAGCAGTTGCGCCGCGCCGCGCAGGCCGCCCAGCGGATTCCTGATCTCGTGCGCCAGCTGGCGAATCATGAGGCGGCTGCCATCGAGGCGCGAGAGCATCTCACTCTCGCGCGATATGCGCTGACGTGTGCGGGCGTCGGCCAGTTCGATCAACAGGTGCGTGCCGGTCAGTCCGTCCAGCGGCGTCACGGTGACATCGACCACCACCGGCTCGCGGTGTGCCTGCTTGACGCTCGCGGTCAGGGCGATCTCGTGGCCGGAGTAGGGTTCGCCACGCTCGAGTGAGCGGCGCAACAGCAGCTCCAACGACTGCGATTCGTCGAACAGCTCGGTGATCGGACGACCGCGGGCCTGATTGAGTCCCACGGCCAGCAGATCCTGGGCGCCGACGTTGGCATACACCACGCACAGCTGCGCATCGAGCACCACCACGCCCGTGGCCAGCAGGTCCAGAAGATCGGCGGGATCGAAATGCGATAGCGGCGAGGGCGATAGATATTCAATGGACATCGCAGTACTCCGCGATGTCGGCCGCGATCAGTGCGGCTTGACTTGTGAAGCCGGAGAATTTACCGAGGGCAGCTGCACATAGAACGTGACCGGAGCGGTATTGCAGACCACCGTGCCGCTGGCATCGCGCACCACCGCGCTGACGGCATGGGTACCGCGCTCGGGCTGCTGAATCTGGAACGTGAGTCCATCGCCGACCGGCTGCAACGCGGCGCCATCCATCTGCGCCTCCACCTGATCGCCCGGCCGCAGCGTGGGTGTCGATCGCACGCTGACATTGACCGTCTCGGGCGCATACAGCGAGGACTCGGGCGCAGGCTGCGTGATGGCGCACGACTGGTAGGGGGTGACGTCGGTTTTGGCCGCGGCGGGCGGCGGTGGCGCGGCCGCGGGCAGCGGCGGACCATGGTATGTCTGCGCGCCAGTGAGCTGGATTTCCTGGGCACCGGGATGCGGCGTGTCGGAGTAATGGACTACCCCTTGGGGATCGACCCAGCGATAGGTGGTCGCCGAATTGGCCGCGCTGCCCAGCGCGAACAGGCTCAGGACCGCAAGATAGCTTGGCAGTCTCGGTGGCATCGCCGTCCAGCATACCGCTTCGCGGCCATGACGCACAAAAATGGACGTGGGCGTCGGTAAAGTGGTTATTGGACCCCGCTGCGTTCACCGCGCCACACGCCACGCTCACCTCAGACGCTGTAGTACATGTCGAACTCCACAGGATGAGTGGTCATGCGCAAGCGCGTGACCTCCTGCATCTTGAGGGCGATGTAGGCATCGATGACGTCGTCGGTGAACACCCCGCCGCGCTTGAGGAAGTCCCGGTCCTTATCCAGGTGCTCCAGCGCCATGTCGAGGGAGTGACAGACGGTGGGGATATGGGCAGCCTCCTCCGGCTCCAGGTCATACAGATCCTTATCCGCCGGCTCACCCGGGTGGATCTTGTTCTGTATGCCGTCCAGTCCCGCCATCATCATGGCCGCGAAGGCAAAGTACGGATTGGCCGTGGAGTCGGGGAAACGTACTTCGATGCGCCGCGCCTTGGGGCTGGACACCCATGGCACACGGATCGAGGCGGAGCGATTTCTGGCCGAATACGCCAGCATCACCGGGGCTTCAAAGCCCGGCACCAGGCGCTTGTAGGAGTTGGTAGTGGCATTGGTCAGCGCATTGATCGCCTTGGCGTGCTTGATGATGCCGCCGATGTAGAACAGACAGGCTTCCGACAGGCCGGCGTACTTGTCGCCGGCGAAGATGTTCTTGCCGTCCTTGGATAGCGACTGGTGCACGTGCATGCCACTGCCGTTGTCGCCCACCAGGGGCTTGGGCATGAAGGTCACGCTCTTGCCGAAGCTCGCGCCCACATTGTGCAGCGCGTATTTGAGGATCTGCACCTCATCGGCCTTCTTGGTCAGCGTGTTGGCCCCGACGCCGATCTCACTCTGCCCGCCCGTGGCCACCTCGTGGTGATGCACCTCGACCACCAGCCCCATTTCCTCGCAGGCCTTGCACATCGCAGCGCGGATATCGTGAAAGGCGTCCACTGGCGGCACTGGAAAGTAGCCGCCCTTGACCCCGGGACGGTGGCCCTTGTTGCCTTCGGGATAGGTGGTGGGGGAATTCCATGAGCCCTGTACCGAGTCGATCTCGTAGAAGGCGCTGCGAAGATCTGCGCCCCAGCGCACGCTGTCGAAGATGAAGAACTCGTTCTCAGGTCCAAACAGGGCGGAGTCGGCGATGCCCGTGGACTTCAAATAGGCTTCCGCCCGCTTGGCGAGCGATCTCGGATCGCGCTCATACCCCTGCATCGTGGCCGGCTCGATGATGTCGCAGCGGATATTGACCGTGGACTCCTCGAAGAACGGGTCGATGACCGCGGTGGAGGCATCGGGCAGCAAAATCATGTCCGACTCATTGATCCCCTTCCAGCCGGCAATCGAGGAGCCGTCGAACATTTTGCCCTCGACGAAGAACTCCTCCGTCACGTACCGGGCCGGAATGCT
>DASXLF010000124.1:0-1759 GCA_036496405.1 Steroidobacteraceae bacterium
TCACGCCGGTCCAGGTGTTGAAGATGATCGGGAAGGCGGAGACGAACGCCACCAGCAGCACTGCGGAAATATTGCCGAGCCCGAACCACAGCAGGAACAGCGGCGCATAGGCGACGCCCGGGATCGGCGCGCCGATGCTCACGAGCGGCAGCGCGATATCCTCGATGCGGCGCGAGCGGCCCATCAGAATGCCAAGCGTAACACCGATGGCGGCGGCGAGCGCAAAGCCGGCCGCGAGTCGCAACAGAGTTTCAGCGACCTGCAGCGGCAGGATGCCGGAGACGGTGAGCCGATAGAACGCCGCCGCGATTGTCTCGATCGGCGGAAACAGCTTCGTCGGAAAAAAGCCGAGGTGGGCGACGATCTCCCAGACGGCGCCGAGCACCAGGAACGGAAAGGCGTTGCGGGCAAAGGCGCGCAGATGGCTCTCGCCCGACGTGGCGAGGCGGCCGGCCGCAAGCGTTTCCGGAAGGGCTGCCATGGATGGTTCCCACTGGTCTGACTAAGCAAAGTCGAGGATAAAGCCGCCGACTGCGATCCGACAAGCGAATGCCCTTTCCCGACGAAACTGCCACGAAAGCTGCCGATACCGCGCCGATGGGGTGGGCGGGCTCCGCCCTGCGTACCGGCATGGCGCTGATCGCGACCTTTGCGATCGGCCTTGCAGGCGGCTACGCCGCCAAGTGGATGCACTTTCCGCTGCCCTACATGACCGGCGCGCTGCTGATGACCGCCGCGCTCGGGCTTGCGGGCGCGCCGGTGCGCTCGGTCTGGCAGGCACGTGCGGCCGGGCAGTTCGTGACCGGCACGGCCATCGGCACCTCGTTCACGCCAGCGTTGCTGCTGACGATCCTGACCCTGCTGCCCATGCTGGTTCTGGGCGCTGTGATCTCGGTTGCGATCGGCGCCGCAGGCGCGCTGATCCTGATGCGGCTCGTCAAGGTGGACAGCCGCACCGCGTTCCTCGCAGCCATGCCGGGCGGAGTGATCGAGATGGCGAACATCGCTGCCCGCGTGAGCGCCGATCCGTTGCCCATCATGGTGCTGCAGACCATGAGGGTCGGGCTCACAGTGACGGTTGCGCCGTTTCTGGCGACCATCATGGCCGAGCACGGCACCGCGCAGGAGATCGCGCGCGTCGAGATCATGTCCTGGCTGACCATCGCGATGCTGATGGCGGCGTCATTTGTGGGCGGGTTCGCGCTGTGGCTGATCCGGCTGCCCAACTGCTGGTTCCTTGGCTCGATCGTCGCTGTCGCCATCATCGGAGCGCTGGGGCTCGTTCAGGGGCGGGTGCCGGACGTGATCCTGGTGGTGGCGCAGGTCATCATCGGGGTCTCGATCGGCACGCAATACAGGCACGAGTTTCTGACGCGCCTGCTGCGGCTGCTCCTTTCATCGCTGGTGACGGTGCCGTTCGCACTGCTGGCGACTGGGCTCGTCGCTGTCGTCTATGCGCTGTTGCTCACGCTGCCGGTCCCGACCATGTTCCTGGCGCTGGCGCCCGGCGGCATTGCCGAGATGGCGCTGACCGGCAAGGTGCTCGGCCTTGATGCCGCGCTGATCACCGGCTTCCAGGTGGTTCGCATCCTGATGGTCACGCTCGGGGCAGCGGCCGCCTGCCGGCTGTTCGAGCGGCTGGTGGGCCGCTAAGCGGATTTTCCGAACCAAGCCAACCGGATCGGTCCCGGAGGATGACTGCTGCATCGCACAGGGGGCGGCGACGCGAGTGACTCGCAGCGGACCTTGTAGGGCGCAA
>DASXLF010000125.1:0-12877 GCA_036496405.1 Steroidobacteraceae bacterium
AGTCGCCGTTGGCGCGGCTCGCATTTGCACCGGCAGAGCACAGTCATATGTAAGATTGATCCCGGCTGCCGCATAAAGGTAGGGAACTTGAGTATGCACCTGATAGAACCGCTGGCACTGCGCAAGCTGCTGCTGTGGTGATCCGCCGTAGTCCAGCGGCGTCGCCACGCTGCCGATCTCTAGCTGCGTGCGGCCGAGAGTTCCCGCATTGAACTCGACCGTAATCGCGGTATTCGCAGCCAACCCAGCCACCGTCACCGGACTAGCTGCATAAGAACCGGCGTTTACCCGGCCCTGCGCTGTTCCCGTCCATGACAGCGTGTAGGTACCTCCATCGACGCTCATGGGCTCGACTATCTGCTGTAGCGATCCGGCCGTTATCGTGATCGTGGTAAATGGCTGGCTCTGCGTGAACGTGTAGGTGCAGCCGCCGCTCCCGGCTTTCCAGCGATCATGCCCGTAAGCCCCTGCGGCCAGCGCCGTTCCAGATGCGTTGCCACGCTGATTGATGCTGAAACAGGAGTTGTGCAGGCGGTTACGCCCGACGCCCAACGCCGCAAGTGGGGCATAGGGACCGCCGGGCAGGCCGGAGGTGGACGCAACCCACTTCGCGCCGTCCCAGATATACAGCACGCCGCCCTGCCCGACGAACGTCTGGTTGAGCGTGGGGCTGTTGGGGAAGTCCAGCGCCATGCTACAGGTCCGCCGATAGAGTTTGGACGTGGCCGATCACATACGTATCGCCCGCCGCCGCGGAACTGACATCGTAACGAGCCGAGTTGCTGGTAAGCACTGACAGTGCCGAACCGCCCAGATTGTTCGTGCTATCGGCGCCACCCGCGACAGCAGTTGGCGTCGCGCGCATAGGCGAGAACGTGAAGGCACAGCCGAACCATTGCCCAGCACCCGCCGCTGGTCCGCGCGCACCGACCTTGATGACCTGATAGAACCGGCGGCAGTTGGCCAGATCCTGCTGCGGATCCGGCTTCTCCAGCGGCGTCGCGACGGAGCCTATCTCAAGCTGCATGCCCCACAGGTTGATAGTGCCCGACTGCACCCCGATGTTGCCTGTCCGTGTCGCGTTGTCCGTGCCGGATGAATACCATAACAACAATGTTGTGTTGTCTGTGTTGTTTGTGCCAAGCGTCTTGCCGGAGATACTCGGCAGAGTGAACGTCAGATTGTATCGCGCGAAACTACCGGTCAACGTAACAGACTGGCCAGCGCCCTCAACCGTGGCGGATGGCGACCCACCCGTGCCGAAGTACTGATCGAACGAAACGCCCAGCTTCATCGCCGCCGTGCCAATCGCCCAGAACGAAATGGTCACGGTCTTGCCGGCCAACCGCCGCACACTCTCGATCGGCTGATACGCTACCGTGAACGCGCTGGCGGCGGCGTTGCCGGTCACCGTGCCAGCAAGAAACGTGGTCGCCGCTTCGTCGCCAATTTGTGTTCGGCTGGCGTCGTCGAGTGACTGCGGCGCGAAATTGGCGGTATCCGAGACCATGTTGATGGCCCAGCGGTCCGCCGTATAGCTGTTGGCCGTCCACGGCCCCGCCCCGCGCTGCGTCACGTTGAACAGCGGATTGTGCAGCAGATTGCGCCCGGTGTTGTTCTGGGCCGGCACAATCGCCGCATCGACGCTCGCCCATGCCGAATTGCGCCGGCCATACAGCACGCCGCCACCCGGCGCCTCCTGAATGCCGGTCACCTGGTTGGTGGTCGGCACCCACTGCGCGCTGTTGCCGTCGTTGTAAAACAGATACATCTGCGTGCCGACGCTGTCGAACCACATGGCGCCAGTGGACGGCGCGCCAGGCGCGGTGTCGCTGATCGTCACCGTGGTACCGCCGGCCAGCGCCGGATGCACATGGTCGGCGCGGGCGTAGGCGGCGGAAGTGCCGATCGCCGCCGTGCCCTCGATGAGCGGCAGAACCGCGGACGCGACAGGCAGTGCGGCGGTGACCTGTGCGGCCGTCTGGAACCCACTCGGATTGGAAGCCGCATACCGCGAGGTGTCCACCGGGTGGATATGGTCAGCCCGCGCCCAGGTGGTGGCGGTGCCAGCCGCCGCGGCGCCATCCATCAGCGGCAGCACCGCGGCACCAGGCAGCACCGCGATGACATCGGCGTTGCTGAGCGTCACCGCGCCGGTGCGGGCGTTCCAACTGGTAACGCCTGGGCGCACATCGATGCCATGGATCACGGCATCGAGCGTGTCGGCGTTCCAGTTCCAATGGTCGCCCCAGGTATCGACGTCCGCATTCGGGACGGGCTTATAGAACGCGTAGTTGGGCGTTCTGTTGTAGTCGCTGCCGCTCATGTCAGTCTCACCACTGTCCACGCGCCGGGCGCGCACTCAGGCAGCGCGGCCCAACTGCCGCCCTCGCAAGGCTCTGCCGGCGTCCAGCCGCCAACCTCGCAGGGCGGCGGCGGCATCCAGGCAAGCGAGCCCGCGGCCTGCACGCTGAACGCAATGCCGGCCGCCGCGCCGAGGCCCATCTCTTGGGCCGCCCCGCCGGCCACGCTGAACGTGATGGCGGTGAGGGCGGCGCATTGCAGCTCGCGTTGCGGCGCTGCCTGGACGCTGAAGCGCACGCCGGTAGCGCCCGCCACATCGAATGTGTTGCTGAGATAGCGTTCATAGTGCCCGGTGCCGTAAGGGCCGATGTCGTATGGCCGGCCGCTGGCGCGGGCGTACGGCCCCGTGCTGTAGGTCCGGCGGCCGTATGGTGTGCCGACCGCCATGCCGTCATGTCGCCTGCACTTCGATGACGCCGGCGGTGAAGCGCACGATATCGCCGCTCAACACGGCGCGTGTGACCGGCGTCACACCGTCGGCGGGATCGACCAGAGGCCCCCAGTAGAGCCGGTTGCCGGCGCTGGCGGCGTCCCATACCTCGAACCACCCGATGCTGCCCCAACTCGCTGTAGCGGGCGGGAAGGCCACGGTGGCGCTATTGGCGGCGATGTTGGGCGGCGTCGTCAGCAGCGCGAATGCCGCCGCCTGGCGGGCATAGCCATTGCCGACGAGCTCCACGCCCCCGGTCGTGCTGGTAGGCGCGGTGGCGGCATCACAGAGGCCGATCCAAGCGCCCGCCGGCTCGGGCATCGCCGCAAAGCCCAGCGTGTGGCCCAGCACGCTCTGCTCGGTGTATAGCGTGGCGCTGCCAGCCATTCAGAACACCGTCGCCAACTCGCTGCGGTACGGTGCGCCACTGTAATCACTTTGCTGCTTGCTCAAGTTCGCCTGGGTGATCACCGTCTGCCACTGCGTATCCGCCTGCTGCGCGCGCGCGTCATCCAGCGCCCAGATCGCGCCCTTGCTCAGCACGCCGAACAAATAGACGCCGTAGAGTTGCTCCAGGATCGGATTGGTGTCGTCCGGCAGCACCAGCGGCTTCGGCTTGGCGTACCAGCCCATGCGCACCTGCTGCGGCTGCCAGGCCGGATCCGGCGGATCGGGAACCATCGGGTGTGGAAGGAATTCGAGGCAGTCGCCGGTCAGCCGATAGGCCGTCGCCACCGGCTGCGTGCCGACCGTGGCACCGGCCACCCACGCGTCGCTGCTAGGGGCGGTCCAGTGCCCTGACCACGCGTCCTTGAGCTCCAGCAACTCGCCCGTGGCGTTGTCGCGGATGCTCTCCATCGTGGCGAAGTCGGGCGGCATGGTGATGTAGGGCGCATCGATCGCCTGCGTGGCGAACTTGACCATGCAGCGCGCCCTGAGTGTCTGGGCGAGTTGCGTCTCGACCAGCAGCACCCAGCCAGGAATGAACGGCGCGGCGTCCTGGCGATTGAGCCAGCCGAGGGTATCGTCGATGAGTTGCTGATAACTCGCCATTCAGCGCGCTGGTTGCGGTGTCACGTCCGCATCGAGGATCAGCACCGGCTCGTACTGCGAGGCCTCCAGCGTCTCGCCGGCCAGCGCGGTGGCCTCGCCCTGGGCCAGTGCCTGGGTACCGGCATCACTGATGCCGGCGGCGTCTGGATAGAGCCGGATCAGCAGCACCGCATCCAGATCCGCGAAGAGTACCGGGCTCATGACCGGCTCACCGGCTCTTGCTGTGCCGCGGCCAGCTTCTCGCCATCGGCCATCGTCAGCTTGCCCTGCGCCAGCGCCTTGGTTGCCGCGTCGGCGATGCTGTCGGCCTCCGGGTAGAGCCGATGCAGCAGCACCGGGTCGATGCCCTCGGCCAGCACCGGGTCGATGCGGGCTGCCGGCGCGGGGGGCGCCATCGTGGCGCCCTGCATGGCGACGTTCGGCGTACGCGGCTGCTGCGGCGGCGATACGTGGTGCTCGGTGGTTGGCTGGGCCATGGCTTACTGTCTCCTTTTCATGCTATAAGCAGAACGGCAGCAGTGCTCGAAACACCGCTGCCGTTCCTAACTCCGAGCCTTTGGGAGAAGGACCGAAGCTGGTGCCATTTAAAGACCCAGACCTGCGTCGCGCCAAAGGCCGCGAATATCAGCGCACCTACCGCCTCAAACACACTGCGCGCGTCCGAGAGAGGAAAGCGGCGTGGAAAAAGGCGAACCCGAAGAAGATCGCAACTGACCGATCCGACATGTTTGCTCGCAACAAGAAACGTAAATGGCGCGATCCAGACTATCACAAAAGGCAGGTTGCTAAAGCGAAGGAAAACCGAAAGCTTGTGCGTGAGACGAAGCTTGGCCGCAAAATGCCAGACAAATGCGACGCCTGTGGTGGCAACGATGGCGGCATCGTCTTCGATCACTGCCACGCCAAGGGCCATCCGAGAGGATGGCTCTGCAACAGCTGCAACAAGTCTCTCGGATTGCTCCGAGACAATCCTGAGCGGCTCCTGAAATTGATCGCCTATCTCAAGCGCCACGCAGTCAGTCTTGCACCGCAACTCACGCTCTCTGGTGTCTAATAGGAGGGTCATAGCTTGCTGCCACCATCCGTCCGGAAGACCCGCTGATCTCTCCCATTCAGCCACCGGTTTAGCGCCTTCTCGTCGCGGGTAATGCCGAGGCGCTGCAATTGCTGCCAGATCACCAGAGGGATGCGGGCGACATGCACGGTGTCGCGCCGCACCAGTGGGTCGAAGTTGCTGGCGATCGTCTTGCAGTTCTCGACGATCGCTCGGGTGGCCTGGCTGTGGACAAACACCAGGTGCCCGGTGTCGGCGTCTACCGTCACCTCGGTCGCGCGCTGCGTGGCGGGATCGAAGTGCTCATACAGCGGCTGCGTCATGTCATTACGCTATTGGTTGAGGTCGCTGATCCAGGCGTGCGCCTTGGGTGCGGTTGGTGTTACGCAACCCTCAAAAATTATTCCACCTTGCGAATTGTCTCCTGTGACGGCGTAATTCTGCTGCACTAGGTTGCGGCCCGGCAGCGGCGAGGCCTCGACGTAATCCGGTGTAATCAGCAGGATCTGGTGCGCCGGGCAGAAGCGGTCAGGGGCCAGCTGGATGGTGCCGAAATTCGACCGGTACACATCGACCGCGCCGATGATGGTGACGCTCTCCGGTGCGGTAACATTCTGGATATTCTGCGCCACCACCGCGTTGCCGGTGCCGCCCTGCGACAGCGTCGCGAAATACGCCTTCACGTTGCCGCTCATGATGCCCAGCGTGGGCTTGCCGCCGGCCTGCCAGCACTGCTGCGTGGCGGCGTCCACCATGGCCAGCGTGAGATCGCGCAGCGTGCCGGCGGTACCGTTATTGGAGCCGTCGCCCACCGGCATGACGCCGGCACCGGCGCCACGGCTGCCGTTGACGCAGTAGCAGGGCAACCCGCTCATGTGGCGGGGATCGGTGATGGCGCGCACCAGCGGGCTGGTAAACGCCAGCTCGACGTCGCGCTTGACCTCCATGCCGCGCAGGATGACCTGGCGGTTAAACTCGTCCTCGCCACCGGCCATATCGACGCTGCGCAGCGTGCCGGAGACCGCGACGGTGCGGGCGGCAATCTGGCACACATTGTTCAGGCGGACTGGCTTGACGACGGTCTGCATGACGGCCGTAAATCCCTCGAGTTGCGCATTATCGCCCGCCGAGTTGAGTTCCTGCACCAGCCACTCGTGCAGCACCTGCGACGCCTCGACGACCTGTGCCTCGGTGTAGAGCGGTGTTTCGTCCGGGTCGATGCGGCGGATGATGTCGGCGAGGTCTTCCTTCACGCCGATCGCCGCGGTTTCGATATATGTACCAGCGGGGGCTGCGCCCTGTGCGCCGACTGCCATAGCCATCTCCATTGCATGGCAGGCGCGTCATGGGGCGCCTGCCGGTGAACCGATTGGTTCGCAATGGAGTGGCGGCGGTGTCCCTGGGTTGGTGCGCTGCACTCCCAAGGGCCTGCGGTCAGCCATGTGCGCGGCACGTCCCGCGCGGCGGTTGGTGCTCCTCGCACTCCGTCAGGCGGCCGGCAGTATCTACAAAAGCGGGCTGGTGCTTGTGAAGGCCCTTACCTGGCGAGGCCATTGCCGCGGCGGGCACCGAGCAGGGCGGTGGCGTTGCGGATGGTTGGCGCCGTGTCAAAGTTCTGCTCGGCCTGCTGCATGCGGGCCGCCGGCAGCGGCGGCGGGCGGGCCCCGCGCACCGGGGCCGCTATCTGCGGCGCGGGCGCCGCGGTCTTTGTGCCACTCACCCACCGGTCGAACATCATCGCCTTCATCATCGTCTTCAAATGCCGCGCGTCGGTGAGCCCGCGCAACTCATCGCGCTGATAGCCGCCCTTGTCGGTGGCCCACGCCACGATCTGCTGCTGCGCCGCCAGACGGTCCTTCTCATCGGCCCAGAACGGGAATTCCTTGGCCAGCGCCTCATTGGCCTGCGCCACCTGCTGTTCCATGGCGCGGTTGTGCGCGTCGGCCTGCAGCGCGGTGAGTTGGCCGAGCCGCTGCTGCTCGGCCACGGCGGCATCGTAGGCCGCGCGTTCCTGGACGTAGCGGGTGGGATCGGTCTGTGCCAAGGCGGGATCCGGCAGCCGGGCCCCTTGGAGGATCTCGCCGAGCCTGGCGAGTTCCGGCTGAATGTAGGGCAGCACCTGGGCCAGCGCGTTGGCCTGCTCGGCCAGCGCACGCTGCCGGTTGGCCAAGTCCTGGGTCTTCTGCGTGTAGTCGGTCGCCTTGGAGATGTACTCGCGCAGCTGGGCTGGCGAGTAGCGCTGGCCTTCGAGTTCGATGGTGGCGGCCTCGGCCGGCGCCGGCGCCTCGCCGGACACGCCGAGCGCGCGCTCCAGGGCGGTAAGGCCGTCCTCGGGCGCCGGGGGGGGTGCGGCGGCCTCTGTGGGGCGCCCTGCCGCGGCTGGGGGGCGCGGTGACGGTGCTGTAGTACGGCCCTCGGCGGGCGCCTCGCCGGTGGCCTGGCGGCGCTGCTGGCTGAGCAGGCGCGCCGCATCGCTCACCGAGAGGTCGGTCCGTGGCGCAGCGGGTGGCGCGGTATCGGCGGCCGGGGCGGCGGCCGGGGCGGCGGTGGTGCTGTCAGACATGGCACTTGCTCTCGGGTTACTCGAACGCCTTGGCTTGTACTTCGGCGGCGTGCTCCTGATTGATCGCGTCGGCGGTCAATTCCAGCGTGGCGTGGATCCAGCGCAGCGCGATCACCTGATGCCGCGCGGTGTCCCGGTCGACCTCTGTCACGCCGCTCACCGCGCGCTCCTTGGCGTCGTCCACCAATGCCTTCAGCGTCTCGACCCACACATCGTCGGCGAGCAGCCGGGCGGCCCGGTGCGCGGCAATCCGCTGTTCAGTCGTCAGCGGCATTGGCATTCAACTCTTGGACGAGCCATTCATGTAAAACCTGCGATGCAGGATTGAGCGGCTGGCGCAGCACCTCCAGCCGTTTGGCGAATTTACGCAGCTTCCGCCATTTCTTCGCGAGAACCAGCGTAATAATCCGCTCCCGCTGCTCCTCGGTGAGTGGCCGCAGCCCGGTTTGCAGCGGCCGTTCCTCCGGGCCGATGTCGTGGATGATAGCGTTTAGCTGCTCAGCCAACTCCTCGGCGTCATCCATTGGGCGGCGCATTCAGTGCTGTGCAGGTGATGTTGCACCACCACCGTCTGCTGTTTTTGGCTCTTCATCGTCGATGCCAAACTTTTCCGCTAATGTGTCCAGGAAGAGGAGCGCCCGTGCATGGCCAATATCTTTGTCCTCCAACTCTTCCAATGCCGTCTCGACCATGGTGCCTAGCATGGCGAGCACGCGATTTGCGTCATAATCGACGGACGCCATCAGCAGCATCATCGCAGCATTTAACACCAGCCAATCCTGGGTTTCTGCCTGCCGCTCGGTTTTTTTGCGCTTCCTAGCCGGCATTTTGCGCCCCTTGTGGCGGCGGCGGCCCGCCTGGGCCAAAGAGCGGGCTCACCATCGCGCGGTTAGCCAGCTGCCCGTAGGCCGACGGCGGCCCGCGCCCCATCAGCGCCTGGCGCTGCGCCAGCACGGTGGCCGGATCAGGCGCCCCGCCGCCAGGGGCGGGCAGCGGCCGCGGCGCTGGCGCCGGCTGCATAGGCGGGCGCGCGCCCGGCGGCGGCATCATCGGCAGCGGCGGCCTCGCTTGCTGTGGCGGCTGGCTTGGCTGCCCGGTCGCCGGCGGCTCGCTTGACATCGGCGGTGGCACGCTGCCCAGCAATGGCACCGCCGGCACAGTGCTTTTCATCGCCGCCTTGAACTGGTCGAGGCTCGGCACCGACGTGCCAAATTGCGCGGCCGCCACCCACGTCTTGCTCCACGCATCGAGCGCCGCCTTATCGCGCTCCCGGTCGTCCTCCACCAGCAGCCGCGCCCGATCGGTCTGCGCCTTCGCCCGGTCGTTCTCGATATCCGCCGCGGTCTTCTGTCCCTGCACCTGCGCCAGCACCAGATCGGTGTTCGGCGGCGGCTGCGCCGGCGGCGGGGCAAACCCAGGCGGCAGCGCCTTGAAGTAGCTCGACACGTCCGCAATGGAGACCGTCTCCAGCATGCGCGCCAAGGTGTTGCGATATTCGGGAATGCCGCATAGCGGGTTGTCCAACCCGCCCATCTGAATGATCTGCTCCTGCTTCTGCGCGATCTGCGCCAGCATCGCCAGCCGCTCCATCGGCATGCCCTTGCCGCCGACATTCACCGAGGTCTCCCACATCGTCGCCAGCGCCCGCGGATCAATGCTGATCCACTGCCCGCGAATGCGAATGACATTCGGCCGGTCCTGCTGCCGCGCCATCATCTTCAGCAGCCCGGTGTAGAGTGGCGCGAGCCCGGTCTCGGCCAAGGTGCGCGCCACCATGTCCAGCCGGTCCTGTGCCGCACTGGACTGCTGGCTTACCGCGATCGGCGCGGTCGATTGCAGCTCGTCCACCGTCAGGCCCTGGGAAGCCCGGGTGATCCCGGTACGGCTCTCGCGGATCGCCTCCAGCACCTCCATCACCGGCAGCGCCTCTTTGCCGGCAAACGGCTTGGTCAACTCCGTGACCGCGCCCTGCTGGGCTACCCGAATAATCGAGCCGATCGCGGTCTGCCGCACGTCCGCCTGATTGACCTGGCCCAGCACCATGACGGTGCGCGGGAACATCGCCTGGCTCAGGCTGTCCAGCACCGCGCGCATCACGCGGCTTTCAACCCGCTGCAAATCCATCACCATGTCGGCCACGCTGTTGCCGATCAGCTGGCTCGGCTCGCGATACGGCGTGAAGCAGGCCAGCGGCACCTCGTCGGACCGCTCCCACTGGATCAGCTTCGCGGACTCGCCCAGCATATGCACATGTAGCAGCTCCGCGCGGTGGTCGTTGTCGGCATCTGTCTTGATCCACCCCTCGACATAGCGCACCAGGCGCATGGCGCGGTCGGACGGCGGATCGGTGCGCAGGTTCTGGCCGCGCCACTGATTGCGGGCAATCGCCTCAAGGCGCTGCTGCGAGGCCAGGCCGCTGGATCCGGCCTGCCATACCTTGTCTTCCGGCAAGCCCATCTCGATGAGGTCGGACACCGACACATTGCGCACCTGGAAAATCCCGCGGGCGTCCTGCACCGTGGTGGCATTCGCCTCGACCCAGACGCATTCCGGCGGCACCACCTCGACTATCGGCCAGGCCTGCTGTGCGCTGCGCGTGATGGTGACCGCCCAATACTCCGGCGGCCCGCCCTGGCTCAGATACATCTGCCCTTCCGGCGTCTTCTGAATGGCCTGCATTTCGGCCTGCGTCATCGGCCGCCGCACGATGCGCTGCGCCTGTATGCCAGGCTCGCTCAGCAGCAGTTGTAGCTGCGGGGCCAGCAGCCCCTCGCACACCTCGATCCTGATCTGCTTCCTGGCGCCCCAGTGCCAGCGCACCCAGCCAGCCTTTCTGGTCAGCGCATCGAGCAGCACATCATGCAGGATCTGCCAGCCTTTGTTCGCCGTGAACAGGCTCCAGCGGCAGTAATCCGTGGCCTGGCGCGACAGCATCGTCGCAAGCTGATCGTTGCCCAATATCTCGTTGCTGGCGGGCTCGAACGATACTGGATCCTCGACCGCGGTGAACACGCGCAGCAGGCTCGGCAGCATGCTGCGGATGGTGTCGCGCACCGTGGTCATAACGATCTTGGAGCGGCCCTCCTGCTCGCCGCCGACCTTCCCGCCGTTGTAGTACTCCGACGCCTCGACCCGCAACGCGCTCAGACTGTTGTTGTAGTCCTGCGCGTCCTTCAGGTAGCGCCGTGCCACCATCTCGATCTGGCTGTCGGTCTTGCCGAGGCGCTCAAATCGGATTTCCTGCTGCCACTCGACGCCCTCTGGTCGAGGAACTGGCCTAAGCCCGGCAGCGTATTGTCCTATGCCCGGAGGCAACCCCAGGTCGCTATCCTTGGGCTCGGTCTCGCGCTGCTTCAGCAGGAACCCGAGTACTTGGTCAGAATTAAGTGTCGAGCCTATCGGCCGAATAGAGGTTGGATGGAGCAACCCTGGAATTGGCGGCAAGGGTGGCGGGCCGCCTGGTACCGGCATCTCAGGGGGCAATGCGCCGCTCATGCCAACCTCTCCTCTGGAACGTATGGCCGCATCTCAGTCAGCGCCTCGATCAAGCACACCAGCGCGCTGGCCCCCGTCTCGCGCTGCTCATCGCGCTGCTGCTGCAAGTTCCAGGCCCGCATCCACCGGTAGCACTTTTGCTGCTCCCGCCGGCGTACCACTCGGCGCTCGTCTAAACTCATCGCCAGCCAGTCGGCGTCGCTGATACTTCCCTTTGGATAGTTGGCGGGCATGGCTGTCATACTTCTAATCCTGCCAGATCCATGCGTAACCCCCGATTGTCGTGCAGGCCTGACGACATCCCCGAGGCAATCCCCAAGCCCTGCTCGCAGAATGTCAGGTTGAGCGCGTCCGCGTAATCGCATGACGGCAGCCCGCGCGCGCGCATGCTGTTCTTGTCCTCCACCTTCAATCGTCCGTCAGATAGGAACGAATAACGCGGCGCAACCAAGTCGTCGCGAAGCTGATCATGCCGAGGAAGGCGCACAGCGCGCGTCTCCAGCCAGTCTTTTGCCCTGTGCCACAGTTCATCTCGCAGTTTCCCATAGCGCCCGGTGAGAGACGGCACTTCGGCGACATTGACGCCCAAAATAGGCAGGTTCTGCTCGTGCAGCCGATCCACCACACCAGCGCCGATGCCAATGCTATCGATGCAGATCAGTGCCGGCCTACCCTCTCCCGCCGCGTCATACTCGGCCTTGATCGCGCCCGCCAATGCCATTGTATCCACATTGTGCCACGCTCGCGGCATCTCCGGCACCACATTGCCTCGGCGCTTGACCAATACACTAGCATCGGTACCAAACCTCGCAACGTCGATTCCCCATATTTCCGCCGCCGTCAGATCAAGCGCCACATCGCGCGTCATCGCGCTATCCACCAACTCCGCTGCAATCACCGTGTCGGCGTCAGCCACCGGGAACTCGCCCAGCACGCGGATGCGGTAGGCGTTGCTGTCTATCCCGTAGCGCTGCCCGATCTCCTCGCCAAAGCCCTTGGCCACCCGCGGGCTGTCGAGCGAGGATACCTTGATGGTCCACCAGCGGGCCTTTTCCATCACGTGCGTGCGCCAAAAGAACCCACTACTGCGCACCGGATTGCCGATCAGCAGCGTGATTGCCCCCGGCGTGGACATGCTGCCGCCCGCTGATTCAAACACCTGCTCCGGGATGCCGCTGGCCTCGTCTGCCACTAACAAGATGTTGGCGCTGTGCAGCCCGGCCATGCTCTCCGGCGTCTCCGGCCGCGAGGTTCGGGCGGTTATGAAGCTCTCAACATCGGCTTTGAGCCGTATCCTGTCGGCCTGGATTTCCCATAGATCACGCCAGGCCGAGGGCAGCCGCTGGAACCATTTGACGATCTCAACATAAAGGTTATCGAACAACTGCGGCGATGTGGGCGCTGTAACCGCGCACTTGAACGGGCTGCGAGTATTAGCAAACCAAACACATACCCATGACGCCAAAGCGGTTTTTCCGGTGCCGTGTCCCGATCGGATCGAAATACGCGTGTTCCCGCGGGCGATTGCCCGTAATGCCTCAAGTTGCCAAGGGTCGGGCTCAACCCCCAAAACCTCTCGGCAGAAACCTATGGGCGCGCGGGCATAGCGAGTGAGAGCCGTCAGAAACGGGTTAGGTGAGGAGCCAATTGCCTGCGCCCACTCGCTGATCGATATTGTCTCCAGGTTCAGCACGGCTCATCCTTCAGGCTGTCCAGTTGCGGCAGCGTGCTGCGCCCGGCCCGCGGCACCTCGGGCAAGCGCGGCCTGCCCTGCCGTGGCGGCGGCGGCGGCACAATCCGCGCCATCTCCAGCTTGCGCGCCTTGGAGATCACCGCATTGGCGCTGCGGCCCAGCCGCTGGCCGATCTCCGACATCGACATCCCGGCGTCGCGCCAGGCCCGCATCTGCTCCACCTCG
>DASXLF010000126.1:0-19786 GCA_036496405.1 Steroidobacteraceae bacterium
ATAGACGATCAGGTCATCGACCACCCCGCCGCGCTCGTTGAGCATGCAGCTATAAAGCGCTCTGCCCGGCAGGTTCAGTCGCGCGACATCGTTGGCCAGCAGCAGGCGCAACAGCTCACGAGTGCGCGCGCCACGCAGATCAGCGATGCACATGTGCGAGACGTCGAATACGCCGGCGCCCTGCCGCACCGCGTTATGCTCCTCGATCTGGGATCCATAGGCGACCGGCATGTCCCAGCCGCCAAAATCGACCATCCGCGCGCCCAGCGAGACGTGCAAATCAAATAAACAGGTGTGCCTGCCCACCAGCTCTCCACTTGGTGGATATATGTCTATATCGACCGGTTGGGGGGAATAATAGCAGCGCGCGGCGCATTCCCACACCGCTTTGCCGCTGCACTACAATATACCGATGGGACTCAAGCGCCACAGCAGCCGTCCGGTCCAGGTGGATCGCATCACCATCGGCGGCACCGCGCCGATCGTGGTGCAATCGATGACCAACACCGACACCGCCGATATTGCGGCCACCACCAGCCAGTGCGCGCAGCTGGCCGCGGCCGGCTCCGAGCTGGTGCGCATCACCGTCAACAGCGCCGAAGCCGCCGCCGCCGTGCCGTATATCCGCGATCGCCTTAATGCACTGGGCTGCAACGTGCCATTGATCGGTGACTTTCACTTCAATGGCCACAAGCTGCTGCACGAGCATCCGGCATGTGCCGCGGCACTGTCCAAGTACCGCATCAATCCTGGGAACGTGGGCCGCGGCTCCAAGCGCGATAGCCAGTTCGCCGAAATGATTGAGATTGCGTGCAGGCAGGGCAAGCCGGTGCGCATCGGCGTCAATTGGGGCAGCCTTGATCAGGAGCTGCTGGTGCGCCTCATGGATGAGAACAGTCGCCTGCGCGAGCCGGCATCGGCGCAAGAGGTCATGCGCGAGGCCATCGTGCGCTCGGCGCTCGATAGTGCCGAGCGCGCCATGGAACTGGGCATGCCGCGCGAACGCATCGTGTTATCCGCCAAGGTGAGCGCGGTGCAGGATCTGATCGCGGTCTACACCGAACTCGCGGCGCGCTGCGATTTCGCACTGCACCTGGGTCTGACCGAGGCCGGCATGGGATCCAAGGGCATCGTCGCTTCCTCGGCGGCCATGGGCATACTGCTGCAACAGGGCATCGGCGACACCATACGCATATCGCTTACGCCCGAGCCGGGCGGCGACCGCAGTCGTGAAGTGATCGTGGCACAGGAGCTGTTGCAGACCATGGGGCTGCGCTCGTTCACGCCGTTGGTCACGGCCTGTCCCGGCTGCGGCCGCACCACCAGCACCTATTTCCAGACGCTGGCCGAGAGCATCCAGCGCCACCTGCGCGAGCGCATGCCGCAATGGCGTAGCGACTACGACGATGTCGAGAACATGACGGTCGCGGTGATGGGCTGCGTGGTCAATGGGCCGGGGGAGAGCAAACACGCCAACATCGGTATCAGTCTGCCGGGCACCGGTGAACGTCCGGTGGCGCCGGTCTATGAGGACGGCGCCAAGACGGTCACCCTCAAAGGTGAGCGCATTGCCGAGGAATTCCAGGAACTGGTGGAACGCTACGTCGCGCGTACCTATGCGCGCAGGGTGCAATCATGACCAAAGCCGCCCCGGCCGGGCCTTTGAGTGAGCGTCACTGCAAACCGTGCGAGGGCGGCGTACCGGCATTGTCGGCCGAGGCGGCGCAACGCGCGCTGCAGCAGCTCTCGGGCGACTGGCGCCTGATCGAGGAAGGCAAGGCGATCCGGCGCGAATTCGCGTTCAAGGATTTCTACCGCACCATGAGTTTCGTCAACGCGCTCGCCCACGTCGCCAACATTGAGGATCATCACCCGGACCTCGAGGTGGGCTACAACTATTGCCGCGTACGCTATTCCACCCATGCCATCGGCGGCCTGAGCGATAACGACCTGATCTGCGCGGCGAAGATCGACCAGATCCCGATCCGATAGCGCCCGCTAACGCCGCGCCTGGCGCGGCAGTTCACCCACCGTGCCCAGGGCCTGGCGCGCAAACGCGCGTTTGAGCGTGCCGCTGCGATTCACCAGCGTCAGGCCGCGATTGACCAGCCATGCCGCCGGTCCGCGTGCCGCGGCGAAGCCTCCCTGAAATGCGCTCATGGCCGCGTCCATGGCCAGATTGTGCGTGCGCCGCTGCTGCTCGAACGGCCGCAGCACGCGTAGTGCGCCGGGATCCTCACGCAAGGCCGGCGCCCGGGCGATGGCCTCACACAACGCGGCCGCGTCGAGCAATCCGAGATTGGCGCCCTGGCCCGCGAGCGGATGAATCACGTGCGCAGCATCGCCGATCAGCGCAAAGCGCGGCCCGACGTACGAGTGCGCGGCGATGCTGTGCAATGGGAAGCTCAATCGCTCACTCACGAGGCGCGTGGCTCCAAGTGCATGCGCCGAGGCAAGTCCGAGACGCGCGTTGAATTCGGCCTCGGAGCTTTCGCACACCATGTGCGCTTCGGGCAGATCCAACGACCATACCAACGACGAGCAGCCATCGAACAGCGGCAGCAGTGCCAGCGGTCCGGTGCGCAGGAAGCGCTGCCAGGCGGTGTGTTCGTGCGGGCGTTCCGTCGCCACCGTGGCGACGATGGCCAGCTGCCGGTAGTCGCGCGAGCGCACCGGCATATCCACACCCTTGCGCACCACCGAGTGCACGCCGTCGGCTCCCACCACCACCCGCGTTTCGAGCAGCTGCGCACCGCACTCCAAGCGCGCAAATTGCGGACCGATTTCGAGCCTTGCGAGCGATGCCTGAATTAGCGTACCCCGAGCCTCGACGAAACTTTCGAGGCAGGCACGCTGCAGGGCGCTGATTTCGGCAATGTAACCAAGATTCGGCTCACCGACCTCGGCGGCGTCGAAGCACAAGGCTCCTGCACCATCCACCGCCGCAGATTCGTGCCACACGCGCATGCGCTCGTAGGCGCACAGGCGTGCCTTGTCAAGCCGCTGCCAGGCGCCGGCCGCATTCAACACCCGCTCGCTGGCGCGCGAGATCGCGGCCACGCGCAGCTCTGTCGGCGTGCCCGCAGTCGCTGGAGCCGGAAGCTCTGCGGCCAGCAGCGCCACGCGGCTGGGCGCGATTCCGCCATGGCGCGCCAGCAATGCGGCCGCGCAGGCACCGGCCAGTCCGGCGCCGACCACCACCACGTCGAACTGCCGGCTCACAACGGCAGTCCGCGCGCCAGGCGCGGCAGCGCGCCGCCGAATCCAAAGCTCACGCGCGCCAGCGCACGCTTGGCTGGCGCACTCAGATCGAATAACAGTAATCCGAGATTACGCGCCGCGACCGCAACCGCGCGGCGATCGCCGAATAGCTTCACCAAGTTGTCGGTGAAGGCGATCATGCCTTGCCGGTCGGCGGCGCGGCGCGCGGCAAATTGGGCCAGCAGCGAGGGCGCGCCAGGATCGCCGGCCGACGCGATCAGTTCCGCCAGCACCGCCGCATCGCGCAAGCCGAGGTTGAAACCCTGCGCCGCGACCGGGTGCAATGCCTGCGCGGCATTACCGATCAGCGCCACCCGCTCACCGGTAGCCTCCAATGCGCGCACCAACGCCAGCCGATAGGCGCTGCGTCGTCCCACGTTCAGCATCCGGCCGGCGCGCCAACCGAAGTCGTGCTGCAGTTGCTGGCAGAACTGGGCCGGGCTGCAGTGTTCCATGACCTGGGCGCGCTCCGGGGTCAGTGTCCAGACGATGGTATAGGCTCCCGTGGCTAGCGGCAGCAACGCCATGGGACCGGTATCGGCGAAGCGCTCGTAGGCGATGCCGCGCGCCGGACGGTCGCTGCTGATATTGGCCACCACCGCCACTTGCTGATAGTCATCGTCGCTGGAGGCGATGCCCGCGGCCTGCTTGACCAGCGAGTGCGCGCCGTCGGCGGCCACTACCAGCGCGGCGCGCACCAGCTGCTGCCTGCCGGCGCTGTCGACGATTCGCAGCTGCGCCGCATCGCCGGCCAGCCGCACCTCCAGCACGCGCGCGGGACTGGCCAGGGTGATGCGCGCGCGCGCGCGCAGCGCCTGCCATAGTACGGCGCCGATGTGGCGGTTGCTGACCGTGTAGCCAAAGGCGTCGAGCTGATGCCGTGCGGCCTCGAGGCGTGCGAATCCAAACCGTCCGGCATCGGAGACGTGAATGCTGCGGATGGCGGCGGCGGCCTCGCTGATTTCGCGCCAGACTCCGAGCGTCTCGAGGATGCGGCGCGCGCCGTTGCCGAGCGCCGTGGTGCGATCATCGAAGCTGGGCTGCGCCTCGCTCCCGGCCTCGACCGCCTCGATCAGTGTCACTCTCAACGCTGTGTCCTGCAGCGCCAGCGCCAGGCTCGCACCCACCATGCCGCCGCCGACGATCGCGACGTCGCAGCATTGAACGCTCTCGTTCACGCGGCCGTCATGAGTGCTTCGATCTCGTCTGGCGCTTTCGGTACATCGGCGGTGAGCACCTCGCAGCCCGAACGGGTCACCGCGACGTCGTCCTCGATGCGCACGCCGATATTCCAGAAGCGTCGCGGCACCCCGCGGGTGCCGGCGGCGATGTAGATGCCCGGCTCTACCGTCAGCACCATGCCGGGCTCGAACACGCGCCATTCGTCACCGACCTTGTAATCGCCGACGTCGTGCACGTCCATGCCGAGCCAGTGACCGGTTCGGTGCATGAAAAATTTCTTGTAGTCGCCGTTGCGGATCAGGCTCGCCACCGGGCCGCGCAACAGACCGATGCGCACCAGCCCCGCCGTGATGGCGCGCACCGCGGCGTCGTGCGGCTCGTTCCAGTGATTGCCGGGTTTCACCTTGGCGATCGCGGCCTGCTGCGCCTCGAGTACTACCTCGTACACGGCACGCTGCGCGGGACTGAAGCGGCCATTGATCGGATAAGTACGGGTGATATCCGAGGCATAGAAATCGTACTCGCAGCCGGCATCGACCAGCAGCAGATCGCCGTCGTTGAGGCGGGCACTGTTGTCTCGGTAATGCAGCACACAGGAGTTCGCTCCGCCGCCCACGATCGGGTGATAGGAGATATCGGCGCCGTTGCGGTTGAACTCGTGCAGCAGCTCCGCCATTACCTCGTATTCCATGCGTCCGGGGCGGCAGAAGCGCATGCCGCGCACATGGGCGCCGGCGGCTATCTTGCCGGCGCGGCGCATCAGGCTGATCTCGCCACGGCTCTTGAACAGCCGCATGTCGTGCAGGGCGTGATCGAGCGCGACGAATTCCTGCGGCGGGTGCAGGCCACTGCGTGCCTGCGCGCGCAGCGTATTGACCCAGCCGATCACGCGCTGATCGAATTCCGGATTCAGGCCCATGGTGTAGAACACGCGCTCGCGATTCTCGAGCAGGCCCGGCAGGATTTCGTCGATATCGGTGATCGGAAACGAATCGTTGGCGCCGTACTCCGCCACTGCACCTTCCGGCCCGGCGCGCTTGCCATCCCAGATCTCACGTTCGCGGTTGCGCTCGCGTACGAACAGCACGTACTCGGCCGCCTCCCGGCCCGGAACCAGCACCGCCACTGCGTCCGGCTCGTTGAAGCCGGTCAGGTAATAGAAATCGCTGGCCTGCCGGTAGTTGTATTCGACGTCGCTGTTACGCTGGCGCACCGGCGCCGCCGGTACGATGGCTATGCCGTCGCGGCCGATCAGACGCATGAGCGCGCGTCGGCGGCGGGCGAATTCGATTCGGGATGGTTCGGCCATGACTGCCTCGGTCGCAACGCGAAGTGGATATATTAGAGTCGATTATGACTGCTCAGCTTAAGTCAAACGCCCGCCGGGCGGCAGCGTCAGTGTAATACCGGTCCGGGCGCGGTATGGCGCTCGCGTAGTGGCTCCAGTTCGTCGAACACCAGCTGCACCCCAACGCGCACGAATTCGACCAGCTCTGCCAGCGCCGATTCGTTGGCCTCGACGCTGTCACTGGCATCGACGTCGGCATGCGTGATCTCGGTCAGATCGCGCACCACCTCCCCCAGATCGCCCGGCAGGCGCTGCGGATCGGCGGCACCATTGCTGCCCAGGCCGTATAGAAAGCCGCTGCACCAAGCGGTCAGTGCCTGGGTGCGCTCCTCGATCGGCGCATCCTCCGCTGGAATCAGCAAATCGAATTCCATCAGCCGGCCCGATAACGATGCGACGGTGGCATCGTACAGGGTTTGCAGCGCCGGATCGGCACTGCTGCCGGTGACGCCTTCGGGCAGGATCTCCGCCAGCCAGTCCTCCAGCCGGTATGGCACCAGCGCGCACAGCGCCCCGGCGAGCGTGCCGTGCGCTTCGGCCGCATCGGCCAGCGCATGCGAAGCGGTGAGCGTGCGCTGGATCTGTGAATAGTCGAGCTCATTGGTCATATTTAAAATGGTATGGCAGCCGTTGCGGCGGCTGCAACATCCTTGGCATCCCTGGTAGTCCCCGCGTTGGGCCCGCAGCCATATCCAGCAGGCCCGGAAACGCGCTTTTTCAAGGTTTACATTGACCTGTCTGTCGCGCCGGAACTATAGTTTTACCATGACAGAAGCCAACCGTTCCTCCGCCGTCGATCTTGAGCTCAAGCGCCTCGAGAAGCGAGTCGACGAGCTGCTTGCGACCATGACTCAGCTCAAGGAAGAGAATCGCGCGCTGCGCGCGCGCCAGGAAACCCTGGCGTCGGAGAAAACCTCGCTGCTACACCGCAACGAACAGGTACGCACGCGCGTCGAAGCCATGATCGGCCGTCTTAAGTCAATGGAACACAGCGCGTGAGCGAGACCGGGCGTCCGCTGAGCGTGCGCATTCTCGAAAAGGAATATTTCGTCGCCTGCGCGCCGGAAGAGCGCACTGAATTGCTGGACAGCGCCGAGTTTCTTAATGGCCGCATGCGCGAAATCCGCGACAGCGGCAAAATCGTTGGGTTGGACCGCATTGCCGTCATGGCGGCCCTGAACCTCGCCCACGAGATCATCACCCTGCGGGCGCGCGACACCGACAGCGAACAGGAACTGGGCCATCGTCTCAAAGCGATGCGCGAACGCGTGGAAAGTTCGCTGCAGAAGGGACAGCAGCTGGAGCTTTAAAGCGTTGTTCCGGACTGTGGGCTGCGTCCCACTACCGCTGCCCAGGCTTTGGTGTAGAGTTAACTCAAGCGTCGCCTGCGGTGTTCGACAAGTGAACTGGGTTACCTCTCGACCCTAATTGAAACACCCAAGGGATCGATAGCCTTGCTGACAGCATTGTGCAGGTCTGCCATGCAGCAGAAAGCCTTACCTGTCACAGGTGATCCCACTTGTTGCTCTGGTCGAGAGCAACGGTTCGCACCGGCACTTGCGGGTGGCGCCCTTGAATTCCACGCCTGAGCGCAATGCGAATCGCGATGCGCTGCGGCAAACTCTGCGGTCACGCCGCCGCGCCATGGGCGCAGTGCAACGCGCCGCCGCCGCACAGGCTATCACCCGTCATATCGACAGCACCCGCTGGCTGCGCGGCGCGCGGCCCATCGGCCTGTATGTATCGGTGGGTTTGGAAGTCGATACCGGTGCATTGCGCGCCCTCGCCCGCCGCCGGCGCTGCCCGGTGTATCTGCCGCGCATCAGCGACTACCGTCGCCGCGCCATGCAATTCGCCCGCGATCGCGGCGAGCTGTCGCTGCTCAACCGCCATGGCATTCCCGAACCGGCTATCGCCGAAACCGTACCCGCCCGCAGTTTGTCGGTGGTATTCCTGCCGCTGCTCGGCTTCGACGGTGATGGCGCGCGGCTGGGCTCGGGCGCCGGCTACTATGATCGCGCGTTCGCTTTTCGCCGCCATAGGCACAGCTGGCATCGGCCCTTGCTGGTCGGCCTGGCATTCAGTTGCCAGCGCCTCGATCACATCGAACTCGGCCGCCATGACGTGCCGCTCGATGTCGTGGTCACCGAGGACGGTGTGAACTACATCCGCACGCTCAGGACTCAATCGTGAAGCATTGGCTGCTCAAGACCGAACCCTCGAGCTTCGGCATCGCCGATCTCCAGGCCGCCGCGCACAAGACCACCAGCTGGGAAGGCGTGCGCAATTACCAGGCTCGCAATCTGATTCGCGACCAGATTCAGAAAGGCGACCATGCCTTCCTGTATCACTCGAGCTGCGAGCAGCCAGGAATCGCCGGCACGGTGCGCGTGGTACGCGCCGCGTATGCCGATAAAAGCGCCCTGGATAAGGCCAATCCGCACTATGACGCCGGCAGCACTGAGGCCGATCCGCGCTGGTATACCTTCGATGTAAAGCTGGTGCGGCGCTTCAAGCGCGTGATCGGTCTCGATGAATTGCGCGCGCACTCCACGGACGCGCTCGCGGGCATGATTCTCTTGCGCAGCGGCAATCGACTGTCGATTACACCGGTCGATGACGCGCACTGGCGATTCATTCTCGCGCTTGAATGACACCGACGAGGCGGTGTGAGCAAGATCACAGATGATCGATCGCATACTCGCTTGCTTGTAATTTTGCAACGCGTGTATATACTCGGTCCCCGGACTAACCTGACATGGAGATATAGTCATGGCGAAAGCAAAGAAGAAGGCAAAGAAAAAAGCTTCTAAGAAGAAGTAGGCCTTCAGCAGCGGCGGGCTTGGATAACATCCTTGCTCGCCGCACTTCAAAGCTTCAAACAATGCCCGCGTAAGCGGGCATTGTCGTTTAAGAGCCTATGAATACCGAGTCGAAACGCTCATGAACGATCCTCACATGCCGGCCGCCGATAATGCGCATCGACGCAAGGAGCGGGCCGCGCATGCCGCCCTCGAGCACGTGCGCGAGGACATGATCCTCGGTGTCGGTACCGGTTCGACGGTCAACGTGCTGATCGATCTGCTCGCCCCGCGCGAGGGTCGAGCGCGCCTGCGTGGAGCGGTTTCGAGCTCGGAAGGCAGCAGCGCACGCCTGCGCTCGCATGGCATACCGGTACTGGATCTGAACGAGATTCGGGAGCTGCCGCTCTATATCGACGGTGCCGATGAGGCCACCCGCGAGCGCGAACTCATCAAGGGTGGCGGCGCGGCGCTGACGCGCGAGAAGATCGTGGCTGCGGCGGCTGGGCGCTTCATCTGCATCATCGACGACAGCAAGCTGGTGCGCACGCTCGGCCGCTTCCCGCTGCCGGTGGAAGTAATCCCCATGGCGCGCAACTACGTCGCCCGTTGTCTCACACGCCTGGGCGGCCGGCCGGTGTGGCGGCAGGACGTCGTCACCGACAACGGCAATCACATCCTCGACGTGCACGACCTGTCGATCAGCGATCCACGCACGCTGGAAAGCAGCATCGATGGAATCGCCGGAGTGGTCACGGTGGGGTTGTTCGCCCTGCGTCCCGCCGACCTGCTGATCATCGGCACCTCGGCGGGCATTGAGCGGATCTAGTCAACGCCGATCGCCGGCGCCGTTGCTGATTGGCTGGGGGACTAGGATTCGAACCTAGGTTAGCGGAGTCAGAGTCCGCGGTCCTACCACTAGACGATCCCCCAGCAGGCTAGCGCTTGGAGTACTGTCCCGCGCGGCGAGCTTTGCGGCGGCCGACCTTCTTACGTTCGACCTCGCGCGCATCGCGCGTCACGAAGCCAGCCTGCCGCAACGGCTTGCGCAGCGACTCATCATAGGTGATTAACGCCCGGGCGATGCCGTGGCGGATGGCGCCGGCCTGGCCGGTGATGCCGCCGCCGGCGACCTTAACGGTGATATCGAAAGTCGAGGCCATCTGCACCAGCTCGAGCGGTTGCCGCACGATCATGCGGCCGGTTTGCCGGCCGAAGAATTCGTCGATCGGACGGTCGTTGATGGTGATCTGGCCCTTGCCGGGCTGCATGTGGACGCGCGCCGTGGCGCTCTTGCGCCGGCCGGTGCCGTAATTCGTAGATGCTGCCATGAGAGGTGTCTTATTCCTTAAAGCTCGAGCGGTTTGGGCTGCTGGGCGCTGTGCGGATGCTTGTCGCCTGCAAACACGTGCAGCTTGCGGAACATCTGCCGGCCGAGCGTAGTCTTGGGCAGCATTCCCTTGATGGCGAACTGGATCGCGCGCTCCGGGTGCTCCTTGAGCAGCTTGCCGAGCGCAATCGACTTCAGGCCGCCCATGCGGCCGGTATGGTGGTGGTACATCTTGTCATCGAGCTTATTGCCCGTGACCGCGATCTTCTCCGCGTGCAGCACCACGATGTGATCGCCCATATCGACGTGCGGGCTGTAATCGGCCTTGTGCTTGCCCTTGAGCCGCAATGCGATCCGCGAGCACAGGCGCCCCAGAGTTTTACCAGTAGCATCAATAACATACCAGTCGCCGCGGACGGTCGCCGGTCGCGCGAATTCAGTCTTCATCTCGTAGGTCCTGCAGCCCGCTTGCGCTGGACTATCTGGGGAAAAAGGGCGCGGGAGTTTACCCAAGGAGCAGCCGCTTTGCAAAACGGCCGCCGGCCATCGCGGCACCGCGGTGCCCCTGGGCAATGACATATAATGTGTCCCATGCAGGCCGGCGAAGTACTCGATTCGATGCTCACTGTCGCGGACCAGACCCTGCGCACACTGTTTGCCCCTGCCCGCAGCGCCCGAAGCCCTGATCTGCCCGCCGACACCGGCACCCTCACCGCCGCCGAAAAGCGCTACGCAGCCGGGCTGATGCGGGTTAATCATGCGGGAGAGATCGCCGCCCAGGGGCTCTATCGGGGCCAGGCTGCCTTTTCACGCTCGCCGGCCACGCGCGAGTTTCTCGCGCGCGCGGCCAGCGAGGAATCGGACCATCTGGCCTGGTGCGAGTCGCGCCTCACCGAACTGGGCTCACGGCCGAGCTGGCTGAACCCGCTCTGGTACCTGGGATCGTTCGGCCTGGGCGCCGCCGCCGCCATGCTGGGCGATGCCTTGAGCCTGGGCTTCGTGACCGAGACCGAGGCGCAGGTGGAAGGCCACCTCGCCAGCCATCTGGATAAACTGCCGGCTGCGGATGTGCGCAGCCGCAGGATCGTCGAGCTCATGAAAGCCGAGGAATCCGGCCACGGCCAAGCGGCTCGCGCCCACGGCGCCGCGCAGCTGCCGACGCCGATTCCGGCGCTGATGCGCCACGCGGCGCGCGTTATGACGGGGACCGCTTACTGGCTTTAGGAGCGGCGATCAAACACGGGTCACTTGCGGCGAACACAATATGTGTAATAAAAAGCCGCAAGCGCCATTGCTTCTATAACGAATGAAGGCTTCAATCATGGAAGAGAATGTCAGACCACTGAGCGACATTCCTGCGATCAACCGTTTTCTGAGCTACTGCCGCATACGCACGGTGCCTTCCAAGACCGTGCTGATCCACGCCGGCGACCTGCCGGACGTCCTCTACTACATCATCAGCGGCTCGGTTGAGGTGATGATCGAGGACGAGGAAGGCAATGAGATGGTTCTTGCGTACCTCAACAAGGGCCAGTTCTTCGGCGAGATGGGGCTGTTCTACGAACAGCCCACGCGCAGCGCCTGGGTTCGCACGCGCAACGCCTGCGAGCTGGCGGAAATGACCTATCCGAGGTTTCGCCAGGTCGCCACCGAGAGCCCTGGTCTGATCTTCGAGCTGGCCACGCAACTGGCAACGCGCCTGGACCGCACCAACCGCAAGCTCGGCGACCTGGCATTCGTGGACGTTACCGGTCGGGTGGCGCACGCGATCACCGGCCTGTGCGAGGAGCCGGATGCCATGACGCACCCGGAGGGCATGCAGATCAAGGTGTCGCGCCAGGAATTGTCGCGCCTGGTGGGCTGCTCACGCGAGATGGCCGGACGCGTACTCAAGGTGCTCGAAGACCAGGGGCTCTTGCGTGCCACCGGCAAGACCATTGTGGTGTTCAATGCGCGCCCGAAGATGAAGACGCGCCCGGTGATCGTGCCGGCCAAACCCATGCGCGATCGTCCGCCCGAGCGGCCCAGGGCCGCGGCGCCCATCGATGTTGAAGATGATGACGACGAGGACGACGAAGACTAGTCGCCGACTAGGCGGCGAGCGCCGCGCGCATGGCGCGAATGGTAGCGGCGTAGTCCTTGCTGCCGAAGATCGCTGAACCGGCGACGAACATGTCGGCGCCCGCGCGCGCCGCAGCGGCAATGTTGTCCACCTTGATGCCGCCGTCAATTTCCACCCGCACGTCGCGCCCGCTGGCGGTGACGCGACGCCTGACCTCGGCAATCTTCGGCAGCGCGTCGGGAATGAACTTCTGCCCGCCGAAACCCGGATTCACCGACATCAGCAGCACCAGGTCGAGCTTGTCGAGCGTGTAGTCGAGCCAGTCCAGTGTGGTGGCGGGATTGAAAACCAGCCCAGGCTTGCAGCCGTGCTCGCGGATGAGACCGATGGTGCGATCGACGTGTTCACTGGCTTCCGGATGGAAGCTGATGTAGCTGGCGCCGGCGGCAGCGAAGTCCGGAATGATGCGGTCCACCGGTTTCACCATCAGATGCACATCAATCGGCGCCTTGATGCCGTGCTTGCGCAGCGCCTCGCACACCAGTGGTCCGATGGTTAGGTTTGGCACGTAGTGATTGTCCATGACATCGAAATGCACCACGTCCGCGCCGGCGGCCAGCACCGCGTCCACCTCGGCGCCCAGGCGCGCGAAGTCGGCCGACAGAATCGAAGGTGCAATCAAGTGCATGCTTCGAGTCTAGCGCATACCGCGGCGGGCGCGAATCAACTCGTAGGCGGCCTGGATCTGCTGCGTGCGCTCCTTCGCGCGCTCGAGCATCGAGTCCGGCAGGCCATTGGCCTTGAGCTTATCGGGATGATGACGGCTCATCTGGCGGCGGTACGCCTTGACGATCTCCTCATCGCTCATGCTCGCTTCCGCGACCAGCACACTGTAGGCCTGGGCAACGCGTTCCTCACCCGCGGCGCCGGTGAAGGCTCCGGGACCGCCTGGTCCGGCGCCGCCCGCGCTGCCAGCACCGCCGCGCATGCCCTGGCTCCAACGCAATATGCTCTCCATGCGCGCGAACTCCGCCGGCCCCAGCCCCAGCAGCTGCGCCACGCGCAGCAGGCGCGAACGCGGCAGGTCCGAAAGGCCGTCGCCGGCCAGTGCTGCCTGCAGTTGGATCTCTACGAAAAAATTAGCCAGTTCTGGATGCGGGGCGATGGCAGCGCGCAACGCCTGCAACGCCACATCCAGTTGAAAGCCGGGTTGTTTGCCCTCGCCGAAGTAGCTCATCGCCGAGAGCATCTGCGCCTCGCCCAGGTGCAGGGCACGCATCACCGCGCGCGCCGAGGCGATCTCCTGCTCGGAGACGCGGCCATCAGCCTTGGCGATATGCCCCATGACGCGAAAGGTCGTCGGGAAGAACAGCGCGTTGACCTGCGCCGGATCGGCGCCGAAGGGCCGACCGGTCAGTGCACCGAAGCCGGCGCCGGTGTCGAACTGGTGACCAATGACGGCGCCGAGCACCGCCCCGAAGGGTCCCATGGCTGCCAGGCCCAGCACTCCACCGATGATTTTTCCAGTCCAGTTCATGACTTCCGTCAGTGTTGCCGCTTGACCCTGCCGCCGCCGGAGCGGCAAGATGCGCGCCCGTTTTGCCGAGCCAGGTATGGTAGCAAGCCTTGGCCACCAAACCCGCCACGCTTGATCAAAGCCCCGTGTACGACACGAACTTGCGGGGCCTCACGCGGCTGAACCGCGGCAAGGTGCGCGATATTTACGCGCTCGACGATGCGCGCCTGCTGATTGTGACCACCGACCGCCTGTCGGCGTTCGACGTCGTGCTGCCCGATCCCATCCCGGGCAAGGGCCGGGTGCTCGATGAGATCTCGCGCTTCTGGTTCGCGCGCACCAGCGCCATTATTCCCAACCACCTGACCGGTGAGCCGCTCGCGAGCGTGGTGCACGATACCGGCGAGCTGGCAATGCTCGAGGGTCGCGCCGTGGTCGTCAGGCGGCTGCAGGCGCTGCCGCTGGAAGCCGTGGTGCGCGGCTACCTCATCGGCTCGGGCTGGAAAGACTATCAGGCCAGCGGCAGTCTCTGCGGCATAGCGCTGCCCCCGGGCCTGTCGCAGGCGCAGGCCCTGCCCACGCCGCTGTTCACACCCGCCACCAAGGCCGCACCCGGTGCGCACGATGAAAACATATCGTTTGCAGCCGTGGCCCGGCTGGTCGGCGAGCCGCTGGCGCAGGCGGTACGCACGGCTGCTCTGGCGCTGTACAGCTTTGCGGCCGCCCACGCGCGTGCGCGCGGCATCATCATCGCCGACACCAAATTCGAATTCGGCCTGGACGCCGACGGCAGGCTGACGTTGATCGATGAAGTATTGACTCCCGACTCCTCGCGCTTCTGGCCGGCGGACACCTGGCGGGTCGGCACCAGCCCACCGTCGTTCGACAAGCAGTACGTGCGCGATTATCTGGAGACCCTCGACTGGAACAAGCGCGCTCCCGGGCCGCGCCTGCCGCCCGAGGTGATCGCGCGCACCAGTGACAACTATCGCGAAGCCCTGCGGCGCCTGACCGGGCCTTGAACCAGATCGCATCCGCGGTGCAGTTGCGCGTTGAAAACGCGTGGCTGTGGCTGTGCGAATTACCCGATCGGCTGCTGTTCGGTTCCACCTCGCGTCGCGCCGGACTGGTGCCGGCCCTGATGCGCGTGGCCCGCTATCCGTACGCGCTGGTGCGCGACCTTATCGGCGGCAAGCTCAACCTGCATGCCATGGGCCTGGTGTACGCCAGCCTGCTATCGATCATCCCGCTGGTGGCGCTGAGTTTCGGCCTCCTCAAGGCCTTCGATGCCCAGGACGCGCTGCGGCCGCTGGTGCATGACTTCTTCGATCCCATGGGCGCCGCCGCCGATCAGTTCACTGACCAGGTCATGGGCTTCGCTAAAAAAGTCCGCGGCGGACTCGTGGGTTCGCTGGGCTTCGGCGTGCTGGTATGGACCCTGCTTGGAACCATGCGCAAGGTCGAGGACGGATTCAATTTCGTCTGGCACGTCGATGTGCCCCGCGGCTTTGCGCGCCGCTGCGCCGAATACGGGGTGCTGCTGGTGGTGGGACCGCTGCTGCTGGGTGCGGTGATCGTTTTCTCGCGGGTGGCCATCGACAGCGCCCCGGCGCAACTGCTGGAGCAGGTGCCGCTGATCGATCGCTTCATGGGCCTGACGCTGAAGCTGGCACCGTACGTGCTGGTCTCGGCCATGCTCGCCGGCCTGTACGTGGCGATTCCCAACACGCGCGTGCGCTTGCGTCCGGCACTCATCGGTGGCATCGCCGCGGGCATCCTGTGGGTGATGATCGGCCGCTTCTTCACGCTGTTCGTGCTGTACTCGGCGCGCCTGACGGTGGTGTATGCCGGCTTTGCCATCATGATCGCCGCCCTGGTCTGGACCTACTTCGGCTGGACCATTCTGCTGCTGGGCGCGCAGCTATCGTTCTACATCCAGAATCCGGCCTATCTGCGCTCGGGCATCCGCGAGCCGCGGCTCTCGAGTGCCGACATCGAGCGCGCGGCGCTCGGCATCATGTACCTGATCGCGGTACGCCAGCGCTACGGCGGTCGGCGCGACACCATCGCCAGCCTGGCCCTGCGCCTGGACTTTCCCGCCATCGCCGTGGCGCGTGTGTGCGCCGGCCTCGAGCAAGCCGGCTACATCGTGCGCGCGGACGATCAGGCCCTGGTGCTCGGATGCGACGCCACGCAACTGCGTGTGCTCGATATCCTGGTCACGGCGCGCAGCCAGCGCAGCGGCCTGATCCGTCGCGCGGCGGCCACACCGGCCGCGGTCGAGGCCTTCTGCATAGATATCGATCGCTGTTGCGAGCAGCGCTATGCCGCGCTGAGCCTGGCGGAACTGATCGAAAGCAAACCGGGCCCAGCCGTACCGGACAGCGTCACGCCGGCATCACTCGCCGGCGATGGTCAGAGCGTCGATCAGCACTGAGCCGGTGCGGATCGCACCCTGGGTATCGACATCGCTACCCACAGCTACTATCCCACGCAGCATTTCGCGCAGGTTGCCGGCGATGGTGAGTTCGTGCACGGGATAGGCGATCGCGCCGTGCTCGACCCAGAAGCCGCTGGCACCGCGCGAATAGTCGCCGGTAACGCCGTTGACACCCGGACCCATGAGTTCGGTGACGAACAGACCGTTGCTCATGCGCTGCAACAGCTGCTCGAAACTCAGCTGATTGGGCCCATTGCTGCCGGGTGCGGCAGTCACCAGCAGATTGTGGATACCGCCGGCATTGCCGGTGCTCTGCAGGCCGAGCTTGCGCGCCGAGTAACTGCTGAGTACATAGCCCTGCAGCATCCCGTCCTGCACCAGTTCGCGATCGCGCGTCGCTACGCCCTCGGCATCGAACGGACTGCTGGCCAGTCCCTGCAGCAGGTGTGGCCGTTCAGCAATGTTAAGAAATGCAGGGAACACCTGTGTGCCTGCGGCCTCGAGCAGGAATGAGGAGCGACGGTACTGGCTGGCGCCGCGAATCGCGCCGGTGAAATGCCCGAACACCCCGCGCGCGATTTCCGGGGCGAACAGCACCGGCGCCCGCTGCGTGGCCAGCCGCCGCGCACCCAGGCGCCGCAGCGCGCGCTGCGCGGCATGGCGGCCGATCGTGGCGACATCTTCCAACCCCTGTGCCCGGCGCGCGACCGAGTACCAGTAATCGCGCTGCATGTCCTCGCCCTGCTGCGCCACCAGCGTGCAACTCACGCTATGACTGGTGCTCGGCAGGCCCTGCAGAAAACCGTGGCTGTTGCCGTAGACGCGCACGGCGGTGTGCGTGCTGACGGTGGCGCCTTCGGAATTCGTCAGCCGCGCATCGCTGGCAAGCCCGGCCGCTTCGCAGTCGCGGGCCAGCGTCACGGCCTGCTCGGGTTCGAGTTCCCACGGGTGGTAGAGATCGAGTTCGGGAATGGTGCGCGCCAGTGCCTCCGGATCGGCGAGCCCCGAACACTCATCCGCTGAAGTATGACGCGCGATCGCCGCCGCCTTGAGCACGATCTCGCGCACCGCCGCCGGCCGCAAATCGGCGGTACTGGCCGCGCCCTTGGCGTGGCCGAAGTACACCGTCAGCGACAGGCCTCGGTCACGGTGATATTCGATGGTATCGACCTCACCCAGGCGCACAGTCGCGGTCAGCCCGCGCTGCAGACTGGCATCCGCTTCCGCATGGCTGGCGCCGCTGGCGCGCGCTCCGGCGAGCGCATCGCTCACCACTTCCTTGAGTTCGCTGATGCGTGAGGCGTCGACCTGCTGCGTCATGCGTTTCCTTTCCGGCAAGCCGCCGGGCGCTATGCGATGATCGCGGCGATTATGAACCAGCGCGGCGCACCCGATGAAGAACTGCCGAACCAGGAAGATCGGCCGCCGAGCCGCTCGGCGCGCAAGCGCGCCGCCGAGGGTCTGCAGCGGCTGGGCGAGCGCCTGCTGGGCCTGAGGCCCCAGCAGCTGCAGCGCTTTGATCTGCCGCCGGAGCTGCTCGAAGCCATCCTGGAGACGCAGCGGCTGCGCAGCCGCGCCGCACACGCTCGCGCCCGCCAGTACATTGGCCGACTGATGCGTGACATCGATCCGCTGCCGATCGAACGTGCACTGGCCGAGCATGCGCCCGAGCTCAAAGCTCGTAATGTTAAGATGCCGCGATGAAAACCCTGGTCGGGATCATCATGGGGTCGTCTTCGGATTGGGAGACGATGAGCGCGGCCGCCGATAGCCTCGACAAGCTCGGCGTCGCTTACGAGACCCGCGTGGTCTCGGCGCACCGTACGCCGGATCTGCTGTTCGAATATGCCGCGGGTGCCGCCGCGCGCGGCCTGGAAGTATTGATCGCCGGGGCCGGCGGCGCCGCCCATCTGCCGGGCATGACAGCCGCCAAGAGCATGCTGCCGGTACTGGGCGTGCCGGTGCAGTCACGCGCCTTCAACGGCCTGGACTCGCTGTTGTCGATTGTACAAATGCCGGCCGGCGTGCCGGTGGCGACCTTCGCCGTAGGAAGCGCCGGCGCGACCAATGCCGCGCTATTCGCGGCCTCGATCCTGGCGCCACGCTATCCGGCCATTGCCGAGGCCTTGCAGCGCCAGCGCCAGGCACAGACTGCCTCGGTGCTGGCCCAACCGGACCCGCGCGTGGCAGGGTAGCGATGACCATCGGCGTGGTCGGCGCCGGCCAGCTCGGGGCCATGCTTGCGCTCGCCGGCTATCCGCTCGGCATCGACTTTCTGTTTCTCGATCGCAGCGCCGATACCCCGGCCGGGCGATTCGCGCCGGTATTAACCGGTGAGTTCGACGATCACTCGCTGCTCACACAACTGGCGGCGCGCTGCGATGTCATCAGTTTCGACTGGGAAAATATTTCCGTGCAGGCGCTGCGCGCCGCGACACGCGTCCGCCGGACACGCATTGCCCCGCCGCTCAAGGCCCTGGCCGCTGCCCAGGACCGGCTCAGTGAAAAGCGCACCTTCGAGCGCCTCGGCATTGCCACCACGCGCTTCACGCCGGTGGACTCGCTCGGGGCGCTGGAGCGCGCGGTGGCGCGCATTGGGCTGCCTGGGGTACTCAAGACGCGCCGACTGGGCTATGACGGCAAGGGACAGGCGGTGTTGCGCCGACGCCAGGATTGCGCACTGGCCTGGCAACAGTTGGGCGCGGTGCCGCTGCTGTATGAGCAGTTCGTGCCGTTCGACTATGAGGTGTCGATCATCGGCGTGCGCAGCCGCCGCGGCGAGATCGCCATCTACCCGCTCAATCGCAACTACCACGCCGATGGCATACTGCGACTGACGCTCGCACCCTGGCATGCCCCGGCGCTACAGCGCAGCGCGGCCGCCGCCCTGAGGCGCGTGCTGCAAGCCTTCCACTACGTCGGCGTACTGGCGATCGAGTTCTTCGTGCACGGCGGACGATTGATCGCCAACGAAATGGCCCCCCGGGTCCATAATTCCGGCCACTGGACCATCGAAGGTTCCGCAACCAGCCAGTTCGAGAACCACGTGCGCGCCGTTTCCGGCCTGCCGCTGGGGGCGACCGGCGCACGCGGCCATGCCGCCATGATCAATCTGATCGGGCGGATGCCGCCGCGCCGGCTGCTGCTGGCCGAGCCGGATGTGCATTTGCACGACTATGGCAAGGAACCGCGTCACGGTCGCAAACTCGGCCATTGCACACTGCTCGCCGCCAGTGCGGAGCGTCGCAATTCGCGCGCTAAACGCCTGATGATGCGGCTTTATCCGCAACTGTCATTCAAGCCGTAGTATTCTCGCGCATAATCAACACTGCGGACCCGGCCGCGGATGACTGATGAACTTGAAATAACGCCGATGTATCTGGAGCTGTTCAAACTCAGGGAACTGCCATTCCGGCTGAGCCCTGATCCGGAATTTCTTTACTTGAGCCAGGCGCACGCCCGCGCCAAGGCCTACATGGAGTCGACCGTGTGGTTCACCGACGGCTTCGTCGTGATCACCGGCGAGATTGGCTGCGGCAAGACCACGCTGATCGAGACCTTCCTGCGTGAGCTGGAGAAGGACGTACTGGTTGCGCAGATCAACCAGACCCAGGTGTCCTCGATCGAATTCCTGCAGTCGGTGCTGGTGGCGTTCGGCTTCAAACCGTTTCGCATGAAGAAGGCCGAGCTGCTGGCGACGCTCAACGACTTCCTGATCGAACAGTACAACGCCGGCCGCAAGATCATGCTGGTGGTCGACGAGGCGCAGAATCTGTCAGAGCGGGTGCTCGAGGAAATCCGCCTGCTCTCGGGGGTCGAAGCCACCAAGGAGAAGGTGCTGCGCCT
>DASXLF010000127.1:0-1584 GCA_036496405.1 Steroidobacteraceae bacterium
GAAACGACGGTTGATCAGACTCTGATGCGCGGGTCGGAACCGCATGACCGTTGGTGCGTCGCGGAGCTACCTCAGTCTAGAAACCTGCATCGGATCAGGATCCGGCAGATAGTGGATGCGAGGGTTCTCCTGACCGCGACCGTGCCTCCAGCCTTGCCCGTAAAGAGCATGTTCGGTGGTTCGATGGCGCCTCCTTGATGCGATGACCCGGTTTCTCCGATCAGTCTGTCGTCACTGTCACCTGGCGAGCGATGGCCCAGACAAAGCCGGCCAGCTCGCGGGCGATCGCGGTGGTGACAATATTGGCCGGCTTGCCGATCCGGGCGAGCTTGCGGTAACGCGCGCACAACCGCACCTGCCCCTTCCAGGCTATGTCGCGGATGGATTGCGGCTGGTTCTCCTGCCGCAGCAACAGCTCGCGGCTGAGCCTGGCCGGAAAGCGGTAACTCCACGCCGCCTCGATCAACAGCCGGCGAGCCGCACTATTGCCGGCCTTGGTAATGCCGCCGCGTCTGAGGCTGGCGCCGCTCGAATGCTCAGACGGCACCAACCCAAGATACGCCATCAGCTGGCGCGGATCGGTGAAACGCGTGAGGTCTCCCAGTTCGGCGATCAGCGTCGCCGCATTGACCAGCGCCATGCCGCGCATCGTCTGCAGCGCCGCCACAACCGGAGCCAAGGTCCAGTTCGGCAGCATCGCCTCGATCTGTGTCGTCAACCGATCGCGCCGCGCTGCAGCGGCCTCAACCGCTGCGATGTAGTCCTCGAGTACGAGATGATGGACCGCCTGTTCGAACTTGAGACTCGCCAGCCAGCGCCGATGCAGCTGGGTCCAGGCCGGACGGCGGTAATGACATCCCTGACGCAGCAAAAATCCGGAAAGCTGCTGGCGCGCCCGGCGCACCGCATGCACCGCGTCGAGCCGGGCCCGCACCAGATCGCGCATCGCTTCGTGCGCCGTGTCGGGAACCCACACCGCCGTCAGTTCGTCCGCCCGGTGCAGCCTGGCCAGACTGGCGGCATCCCGGCGATCTGTCTTGATCCGGTCGCCCGCCCGCTTCGGGATCAGCGAGGGCGCCACCACCACACATTCGTGGCCCTGGTCCGACAAGCGACGCTGAATACCGTAGCCGCACGGCCCGGCCTCATAGCAAAACCGCAGCCTCACACCGGCGCCACCGAGTTTGCGCAACAGACGGTCCAACGCCGTCGCCGTGTTTGCGATCCGGCCGTATTCCCGCACCTCGCCGCGCAGGCCGCCCGATGCCACCGCGACAACAATGCTTTCCTTGTGAACATCAAGCCCGATGTAGCTGATACCATCCGCCATGACCCGTCTCCTATGCATGAGGCTCGGCATCGGCCAACCCGGTGCAACCCTCGATACCTGCATACTGTGAGACGGGTCGCCCCGTACTCAGGCGGACATGTGGTCTAGCGCCACGATCCAATCCACGCCCCGGGTGCCACATTCTACCACGAACCGGTGTTAGGCATGGTGGTCCAGGGTTCGGCAGGCGGCAGCGCCTCGCCGGCCTGCAGCAGCTCGATGGAGATACCGTCCGGCGTGCCGATGAAGGCCAT
>DASXLF010000128.1:0-7213 GCA_036496405.1 Steroidobacteraceae bacterium
CCTCGCTGGGCCACACGCGGCGTACGCCGGCGAGGGCAGGTAACGCCGCGGCGAGCCGCGCACGTTCCGCGATGATAGTGACGCGGTTGGCACGTGCGTGCGCAAGCGCCGCCGGTTCGAGCATCCTGAATACCGCCTCGATGGTGAGCTGGGTGACCGCGTAGGGCTGAATGACCTTGCGCAACAGCGCGACCACGTCCGGATGAGCGATCAGCACACCGCAGCGCGCTCCGGCCAGCGCGTACGCCTTGGACAGGGTGCGCAGCAGCACCAGTCCGGGCTGCGCCGCCATCTGCTCGATCAACGAGGCGCCGGCGGCGAACTCGACATAGGCCTCATCGACCACCACCAAAGCGCGGCCCTGCAGCGCGCGTGCGAGCCCGAGGATGGCATCGGCCTCGAAGCGGTTCCCGGTGGGGTTGTTGGGCGAGCACAGGAACACCAGCTTCACTGTGCGCGTGCACTGCTCGCGCAACAGCGCGAAATCGCAGCCGTAGCCGGCGTCGCGCTGCAGCGGCACCTCGATGACTTGGGCGCCTTGCACGCGCGCGGCCACGGCGTACATGCCGAAGGTCGGCGGACACACGATCACGGCGTCCGCGCCGGCCTGACAGTAGCTGCGAATCAAGAGATCGATGGCCTCGTCACTGCCGCGGCTCGCCAGCACCATGGGCGCGGCGACGCCATAGAATCGGGCCAGTGCCGCCGTCAACTCCAGCGGATGCGGCTCCGGGTAGCGATTCAGTCCGGCCTGCGAGTTGTCGCCGTGCGTGCGCCAGGGCAGCTCGTTGGCATGCAGACGCACCAGCCCGGGTTCCCACACGGCGTGCTCATAGGCGCGCAATGCGCGAATTTCGGGCCGGGCAATGTCGGTGAGCCAGCTCATGCGGCGCAGCCGTCCCGCAGCGCCGCGAGCCGCAACTCGACGGCGGCGGCGTGCGCGTCCAGCCCTTCGAGCCGCGCCAGCGTGCTGGCGGTGGGGCCGAGGTCGCGCAAACCTTGGGCGGTGAGTTCCTGCACGGTCATGCGGCGCGTGAAGTCTGTGACCGACAGGCCGCTGTAGGCGCGCGCGTAGCCGTAGGTCGGCAGCACATGATTGGTACCCGAGCAATAATCGCCCAGGGGTTCAGGCGACCAGCTGCCCAGGAACACCGAGCCGGCATGGTGTATGCCCGCCAGCAGCGCGCGCGGTGCGCGCGTCTGGATGAGCAGATGTTCCGGCGCATAGTCTTCGCTGATCGCCACCGCCGTTTGCAGGTCCGGCACCAGCAGAATGCGCGAGCTGGCGATCGATTGCCGCAGAATCTCCAGGCGCGACAATCCGCTCATCTGCCGCGTGAGCGCCGCGGAGACCTGCTGCGCCAGAGTCCGGCAGGTGGTGAGCAGCAGGGCCTGGGCCTGCGGATCGTGCTCGGCCTGCGCCAGCAGATCCGCGGCCACGAATTCGGCGCGCGCGCTGTCGTCGGCGATCACCAGCACTTCCGACGGCCCGGCCGGCATATCGAGCGCGGCGCCAGCCGGATCGGCCGCCACCAGTTGCTTGGCTGCGGTGACCCAGGCGTTACCGGGGCCGAAGATTTTGGCGACCTTGGGCACACTCTGGCTGCCGTAGGCGAGTGCGGCGATCGCCTGCGCGCCGCCGATTTTGAATACCTGCTCTATGCCGCACAGCTGCGCCGCCACCAGCACCGCGGCATTGGCCAATCCATCGGCCTGCGGCGCGGTGCACAGCACGCGTTGCGGGCAACCGGCGATGCGCGCCGGTACGGCCAGCATGATCACCGTGGATGGCAGCGGCGCCGAGCCGGCCGGCACATACAGCCCCACGGCGCCGAGCGGCCGGATCAGCCGTTCGCACAGCACGCCGGGCTGTACCTCGAGCGTTGCCGGCTGCGGCAGGCTGGCACGATGAAAGCTCTCGACGTTGGCGATGGCCCGTTCCAGCGCCGCCAACTGCTCGGATTGCAATTGCGCGCGCGCGGCGCTGAATTCAGCGCGCGTGACCTCGAAGCGCGTGAGTTCGACACCATCGAATTCGCGCGTGCAGGCGCTGATGGCGGCATCGCCGTCGGCGCGCACCCGATCGATGATCGCCTGCGCCTGCGTGAGCGTCTGGCCGCGAAGCCGCGCCGCGGGTCGCGCCAGCGCCGCACGGCGTTGCTGCGGATCCAAAGTTTGCCAGTCGAGGATCTGCATCGCGGGCCTAGGCGAGCATCTTCTCGACCGGCAGCACCAGCAGCGCGCTCGCTCCGGCCTTCTTCAGGCTCTCGAGCGTTTCCCAGAAAACATTCTCCCGGCACACGGCGTGGACCGCCACGCGATCGGGCGAACCTTCAAGCGGAATGATGGTCGGCGATTCGCTGCCCGGGAGCAGCAGGCGAATGGCCGGCAGGGCCGAGCGCGGCGCGTGCAGCATGATGTATTTACTCTCCCGCACCTGCTCGACGCCCTCGATCCGCAGCAGCAGGCGCTCGACCCATTCATTTTTTTCCGGCGCCAATGCGATCGGCGTGCGGATCAGGACCGCGTGGCTCTCCAGCACCGTGGCCACTTCCCGCAGGTGATTGGCTTGCAGGGTCGAGCCGGTGGAAACCAGATCGCAGATCAGGTCGGCTCTTCCCAGGCGCGGGGCGATCTCCACCGCGCCCGAGAGCGTGACAATCTCGGCATCGATTCCGTTGTCGGCGAGGAAGCGGCCCAGCAGGTATGGGTAGGTGGTGGCAACGCGTTTGCCCTGCAGGGACGGCAACCCGTCGTAGGGCTGTTCCACCGGCACCGCCAGACACAGGCGGCAACGGCCAAAGTCGAGCGTGCGTAAGGCCTGGAAGCGCGCTGGCGTGCCCAGCGCGGCCAGTTCCAGGCGCTTTTCCTCCAGCACATTGCGGCCCACCAGCCCCAGATCGCACACGTCCTCCTGCACCAGATCCGGTATGTCGTCGTCGCGCACGAACAGCACATCGAGCGGCATGTTTTCGCCGAACCCCATGAGCTGGTCCTTGCCGCGCGAGAGCTTCAAGCCGCAACGCGCGAGCAGATCGAGCGAGGGATCGGTCAGCCGGCCGGACTTCTGCACCGCCAGCTTGATGCGCGCCGGGTTATCCATGTTGCGCCCCGGTCAGACGCTGCGCGGCCAGGGCATAGCCGCCGTTGCCGGACGCCAGATAGCGCGCTACCCGGCCGACCGTGGTGACACTGACGCCAGTCTGCTTATGAATCTCCCGGTAGGGCAGGCCGCGGCGCAGGCAATCGACCACGGCCCAGCGATCGGCCATGGCCTGCAGTTCCGCCGGCGTGCACAGATCGCGCAGAAACGCGCGGCATTCCTCCACACTGCGCAGGGTCAGGATGGCCGTGACCAGATTGCGCTCGGCCAGCGCCTCCTGGCGAGCGGATAGCAACCGGTGGGATTTCATTGTCTTGCGGTTTGATCCATGTATTAATGCACTAGTACACTAGCGTAATGGGACGGATAATGCAAGCCGGCTCCCGCGCGCGCGTTACCGGGCGCGGGGGCAATGCTTGACCGCCCGTGGCAGGCACCTCTAGACTTCCCGTCACTCATCTAGACCGGCTGAGGGAAAGGCCCTTCGACGCCGGGGCAACCGTCGGACATCCGACATGGTGCCAACTCCTGCGGTGCGTGGCCTCCGGGCTGCGCGCCGATAGATGAGGGCCGACCGATGCGCCGCTTGCCCACAACGTTACCGGGCGCGAGCGCCAAGGCGCGGTTCCGCAGGAGTGCCGAATGGACACACAGGCACCGCGGAGCACGATGAATTTAGCCCCACAGTTGACCGAGACCAAGGCCGTGCCGATGGAGCAGGGCGTCTGGCAATGGCCGGGACGATTCCCACTGCATCATGGCGGCTACCTCGAACCGGTGCATATCGGCTGGCGGCTCGAGGGTCTGCCGGGTGCTCCAGTGGTGGCCGCTCTCGGCGGGATCTCCGCCCATCGGCGCGTATTTGATGTTCGCTCGCCGCGCGAGGGCTGGTGGCCGGAGCTCGCCGGTCCGGGGCGCGCGCTCGACAGCACGCGTGTGCGCATACTCGGCATCGACTACCTGGGGGCCAGCGGACAATCAACCGGGCCATCGGCCGGCGGCGCCTTCCCGAGTCTCTCGAGCTACGATCAGGCCGAGGCGCTGCATGGCCTGATCGAGCATCTGCACATCGAACGATTGGGCGCCATCGTCGGGGCCTCCTACGGCGGGATGGTGGCGCTGGCATTCGCCGAGCGTCATCCGTCGCGTGTCGGGCAGCTGCTGGTTCTGAGCGCCGCGGAACGCACCCATCCCATGGCCACCGCCTGGCGCAGTGTGCAGCGGCGCATCGTGCGCTTCGCGCTGTCGGTGGGGCAGCCGGTGCAAGGGCTGGAGCTTGCACGCGCACTGGCGATGGCCACCTATCGCAGTCCGCAGGAGTTTGCCGCGCGTTTCGCGCACGCACCCACTGCCGGCGAACACGGTTTTGTGTTCCCGGTGGAAAACTATCTGCTGGCGCGCGGACGAGACTACGCGGCGCGCTATCTGCCCGAGTCGTTTCTGTGCCTGTCCGAATCCATCGATCTGCACGCGGTCGATGCCAGCCGTATCCACGTGCCGACGACGCTGGTGGCGGTGCGCGAGGATCAGCTGGTGCCGCTGGCCGACATGCAGGCGCTGGCGGCGAGACTGCCGCATGCGCGCTTGCACGAACTGTCTTCAGCGCATGGTCACGACGGCTTCCTCAAGGAGGCGCAGCAACTGCAGCCGATTTTTCAATGTCTGATGGAGAGCCCTAAGTGAGCGAGCCCGTCGATCCGATCACGCGCGCGGTTCGCGCCGGCATGGAGAGCGATGAGGTCACCGGCGCCGTGGTGCCGCCTATTCATCTGAGTGCAACCTATGCATTTCGCGGCTACGGCGACAAACGGGCGTACGACTATTCGCGCTCGGGCAATCCCACCCGCGATCTGCTGGGCGCCGCGCTCGCGGACCTGGAGTCAGGCGCGGGGGCGGTCATCACGGCCTCGGGCATGGGAGCGGTGACGCTGTGCCTGCAGATTCTGCCGTGCCGGGCGCGCGTGATCGCGCCGCACGATTGCTACGGCGGCAGCTACCGCCTGTTCGACGCACTCAATCGGCGCGGCGACCTGCAGGTCGAGTTCGTGGATTTTGGCGATGACGCGGCATTGCGTGCAGCACTGGCGACGCCGGCGGCGATGTTATGGATCGAAACACCGAGCAATCCCTTGCTGCGCCTGACCGACATTGCGGCGGTATCAAAGCTCGGCCGCGCTGCCGGTGCGCTGGTGGTGGTCGACAACACCTTTTTGTCACCGGCCTGGCAGCAGCCGCTGCGTCTGGGAGCGGATCTGGTGGTGCACTCCACCACCAAGTACATCAACGGCCACAGTGATGTCGTGGGCGGTGCGGTGGTCTCGGCTCGCAGAGAGTTGCACGATCGCCTGTGCTGGTGGGCGAATTGCCTGGGGCTGACCGGTTCGCCATTCGACAGCTACATGACGCTGCGGGGACTGCGCACTCTGCATGCGCGCCTGGCCGTGCACGGAGGTAACGCGCTGCAGCTGGCGAGCTGGTTGGCGCAACAACCCCAGGTGACCCGAGTGTACTACCCGGGCCTGCCAACGCATCCAGGCCACGAGATTGCACGACGCCAGCAGTCCGGCTTCGGCGCCATAGTGACCTTCGAGCTCGCGGGCGGCATCCCGGCGGTGCAGGCGTTTGTCGCCGGGCTGGAGCATTTTTCGCTGGCCGAATCCCTCGGTGGGGTCGAGAGCCTGGTGGCACATCCGGCCTCGATGACTCACGCTGCCATGCACGAAACCGCGCGCCGAGCCGCCGGGCTAACCGATGGTCTGCTGCGCTTATCGGTCGGGATCGAGGCGCTCGCGGACCTGCGGGCGGACCTGGCAGCCGGATTGGCCCGAATCGCCTGATGACGGCCGGTCAACGCAACTGCGCCCACGGGCGTTATGACGGCATGAGCGGAAAAATCGTCACCCTGGTCGCAGCGCTGGCGCTGGCGGGGGCCATGCCGGTGTACGCCGATGGCGACCCCGGAAGCTGGCAGCCGCAAAAGACCGAACTGGACTATATGGGTTTCACGACCACCTATTCGTGCGACGGACTGCAGTCCAAGCTGGAGATGCTGTTGCGCCAGCTGGGGGCGAGCAGCGATGCCGAAGTCCAGGCTTACGGTTGCGATCGCTTCAATGCGCCCAGTAAATTCGCGCGCGCCAGTCTTAAATTCGCCACTTTGCACCCGGTGGCCAGCGATACCGATCCAGCCGTCCCCGGAAAGTGGCGCACGGTCGAATTCTCCCCGCGCCGGCCATTCGCGCTGGGTTACGGTGATTGCGAGCTGATCGAGCAGTTTCGTGACAAGGTGCTGCCGCTGTTCGCCACCCGGGAGCTGCAAGGCAGCATTCATTGCGTGCCGCATCAGCTCAATAGCTACAGCCTCAAGTTTCAGGTGTTTGCCCCGATCACCGCGGCGCATTCAAAGTAACTGCTCCCACAGGCGCCAGAATCGCTCGCGTAAGCGCTCCGAGATCGGCCGCCGGCTCCAACTTTGTTGATCGATGGGCTGCGCATGCTGCAGGTCCTGGTCAAAAAACTGCTGCATCTGGTCGCCGGTCTGGCTGCCGATCACCACCGCATCGACTTCGTCGTTGAACAAAATGCTGCGATGGTCGAAGTTTGATGAACCCACAAACGACCAGACGCCATCCATCACCACGGTCTTGGAATGCAGGATGCCGTCGTCGCGCTCGAAGATCTTCACCCCGCCGCGAAGCAAGCCCGCGTAATGGGAGCGCTGCACCGCCAGCGCGGGAAATGAGTCGCTGTGGGAGGGCAGCAGCAGGCGCACCTGCACGCCACGGCGGACGGCATGGATCAGGGCCCGCTGCTCCTGATGGGTGGGGGCGAAATAGGCGGCCGTGACGTCAATGCGGGTTCCGGCGCTGCGAATGGCCGACAGCAGGGTGGCGTAATAGCGCGGCGCCAGCTGGTCGCCGGCCCGGCTGCCGAGAATGCGAACCACCTGATCGCCCTGGGGGCGGTGATCCTGGCTGGCCGCGGCCAGCGCATCGGCCGGACCGCCTTGCTGCAGCCAGTGCTGATCGAACAGTTGCTTGAGCTCGTCCACCGCCGGGCCCGAGATCTGCAGGTCGGTGTCATGCCACGGCTCCTTCGGATTTGACTTCG
>DASXLF010000129.1:0-2412 GCA_036496405.1 Steroidobacteraceae bacterium
CCGCGATCGCATCGGCAATGGCCCGTGGTTCAATGCCAAGGGCGTGCTGATCGCCAGCAATCTCGACGAACTGCACGGTGTGAACAAGATCAGTAAGGAGACCGCGCTGACCGAAAAGGGTGAAGTCGTCAGCGCGAGCGGTGATCCCGTCAATCAGCATGACATCCTGACTGGTTCGTCTCCCGACGGCCGCGCCATCAACGACACCAAGGACACGACCTGCGGCAACTGGACGAAGAGCGGCGACGGCTCGGCCATCGTCGGGCATCACAACCGCATGGGCACCAACGCCCCTCCAGCTTCGATGTCGTGGAATTCCTCGCATCCCACCCGGGGCTGCAGCGTGGATGCGCTGAAGAGCACAGGCGGCGCAGGACTGCTCTACTGTTTCGCGGTGAACTGAGCGCCGGGCCGGCGGATAGACTGGCCGCTCCCATCTGAATTCCCGAGGAAGGCATGGAGCGACAAGTGATCCGTTCGGCGTTGGCGGTGCTGCTGCTGGGCGCCACGTTGTGGCTGACGGGCTGCGATCCGAAGCACATCAGCGAGCTGGAGGAGGGCGTGTCCACCGAAGCCGACGTGCGCGCGCGCTTCGGCGAGCCCGAGAACATCTGGGATGCGCCCCAGGGCAGGGTCTTCGAATACGACCGCCAGCCCCAGGGCCAGAAGAACTACATGATCACCATCGGGCGCGACGGCAAGATGAGCGCCTTGCGCCAGGTGCTCACGCCCGAGAACTTCAACAAGGTCCAGGCCGGCATGCCGATGGAAGACCTGCGCAAGCTGCTCGGCAAGCCCGCGAAGCGCACGCCGTATCCGCTCAAGAACCAGACCGAATGGGAATGGCGCTGGGTGCGGCTGCCGAATTCGCCCATGGTGTTCACCGCCACGCTCAATGACGACCAGCGCGTGGTGAGTGCGGGTTCCTCGCCGGACCGCGCGACCGAGGCGAACTAGATTTCGTCGCTGTCCGCGCTCGTCGCGCCGACGGTCAGTTCATCGGCAAACCCCGAGCGCACGATCACTTCCAGCGGCTGCGGTTGCAGCGATTCGATGCGCAGCACGCCGTCGCGCGACAGCACGGCCTTGTGAACCTGTCGCAGTGCATCGAGCCCGGTGGCGTCCAGTGAGATGAGATGGAGTGCGTCGAGTACCACCGTCATGCCGCGGGGCGCGCGTTCGACTGCCTGCACCGCCGGGTCCAGCTTGGCCGCTGCGCCGAAGAACAGCGCGCCATAGAGCCTGAAGGTCAGCACCGGCGGCTCCAGCGACACCATCTCGATGCTGAACAACTCGCTCATGCGTCGGATGAAGAGCGCGCAGGCCAGCACGACGCCTGCCTGGAACGCCACCGTGAGGTCGAACACCACCGTGAGGAAGAAGGTGCCCAGCATCAACAGCCTGTAATGTCGGCTGAAGCGTCGCAGCATGTAGGGCGCGAACTCGCGCCATTCGCCCATGTTCCATGCCACGAAGATGAGAATGCCCGCGAGCACCGCCAGCGGCACAAGATGCGCGAGCGGCGCGGCAAGCAACACGACCACCATGAGCGTGATCGCATGCACGATGCCGGCAATCGGTGAACTCGCGCCTGCGCGTACGTTGGTTACGGTGCGGGCAATGGTGCCAGTTGCCGGCATGCCGCCGAAGAACGGCGCGACCGCGTTCGCAATGCCCTGTGCCATCAACTCCTGATTGGGATCATGCCGCGGCAGCCCGCTGACCTGATCGGCAACCCGAGCGCACAGCAGCGATTCGATCGCCCCGAGCATGGCGATGGTGAGCGTGGGCGTGACCAGAAGCTTGACCGTCGTCCACGTGAACTCCGGCAGCGCGAACACCGGCAACCCTTCGGGGATGCCGCCGAAGCGCGTGCCGATCGTGTCGACCTTCAGGCCGAACCCCCACGACACCAGCGTGAGCGTGACCAGCGCGACGATCGGCCCCGGCACGCGCGAGCCTGCGCGCGCGGCACGCGTATCGGCCACTCGGCCCAACACAAAGCGCACCGCGTAGCCAAATCGCGTCTTGTCGTGGAGCAGCTTCGGCCATGCGAAAAGCCCGACAAGGCAGGCCAGGCCGAGTCCGAAGGCATAGGGGTTGAAGGTGTCGAGGTGCGTGGCCAGCGTGTGCAGTTGCGAGAACATGTCGGCCGGCATCTTGGGTGTAGACAGTCCAAGCCAGTCCTTGATCTGCGAGATCAGGATTAGCGCCGCAATGCCGTTGGTGAAGCCCACGACGATCGACAGCGGCACGTAGCGCACCAGCGTGCCGAGACGAAACAACCCGATCAGGAACAGCAACACGCCGGCACAGGCGGTCGAGATGAGCAGGTTCGCCACGCCGTAGCGTTCGACGATTCCGTAGACGATCACGATGCAGGCGCCGGCCGGGCCGCCGATCTGCACGGCC
>DASXLF010000130.1:0-1544 GCA_036496405.1 Steroidobacteraceae bacterium
ATGGCAATGCCTCGAAGGGGAGCATCGTGACCCGCAAGCGGCTGGCCGAGCAGGTTGCAGCGTTGGAGCGCGACATCGAGGCGTATGGCGCGGCGTTGGCGGAGAATGATGCGGCGGAGGCGACGGCAGCGCCGGCGCAGGGCGAGCGGACCGGCGGGTCGCTGGCGGAGCAGTTAGCCGCGCTGATCGCGCGACGCGCGCAGGCGAAGGCGGCGCTGGATGGCCTGGTGGCGAGCGGTGAGACGCAGTTGTCGCGCACCGACGCGGACGCGCGGCTTGTGTCGAAGCGGGGCCAGACGCTGTCGGGCTACAACGTGCAGATCGCGGTGGATGCCAAGCACAAGCTGATCGTGGCGAGCGAGGTGGTGAACGACGGCAACGACACGGGCCAACTGCACAGCATGGCGATGGCGGCGAAGCAGGCGGTGGAGGCCGAGACGCTGACGGTGGTAGCGGACACCGGCTACTACAATGGTGAGACGCTGCGGGCGTGCGAGACGGACGGGATCACCGCCTACGTGCCGCCGGCACGGCACGGCGACCGACTGGCGGCGCAGGGCCGGTTCAACCATGAGGCGTTCCGCTACGATGCCACGGCCGACGTCTATCTCTGTCCGGCGGGGACGCCGCTTTCACCGATGAATGGCGACAAGGTGGACAAGGCCGGCAAACGCTACGTGCTGTACGTCAGTCGTCGCTCGGCCTGTGGCGGTTGCCCGCTGCGCCAACGTTGTCTCACCGAGAAGGCGAAGCGACGCACCATCTACCGCTGGGAGCATGAGGTGGTGCTCGAGCGTCATCGGGCGCGGATGGCGGGGGCTGAGGCGGTTCCGCTGATGCGCCGCCGCGCCGAACTCGCCGAACATCCGTTCGGCACGCTGAAATGTCGCGCCGGCTACCGTCACTTTCTGCTGCGCGGCTTCAACAGGGTACGCGGCGAGTGGAGCCTGATGGCGCTCTGCTACAACTTCACCCGGATGCTGAGCATCATCGGGATCGACAGGTTCATCGCCTGGGTCGCCCGACACCCGGCAAATTGGCCGATTACGCTGTTGTACGCCGCCCTGGCCGCCTGCCACCACGTCACAGCCTTCATCGCGCGCTTCCACGCCGCGACGGCGCTCTATCGCGCCATTCTGCCGTATCGGCTCCACGCCGCACGCTGAGAACGGCAGGCAACCAATTCTTGCCCAGTCTCTGCGCTCTACCCATCCTACGCCGACGCCGTGCTGGACAATCCGATCCGTAGGATGGGTAGAGCGCAGCGAAACCCATCATGCCACCACGATTCCTGTCACCTCCACTGTGCGCTAGCATACGCGCCACCTATGTCCAGGAGGCAATGGCGATGACAATCCGGCTGTCCGAGAATTTCCGTGCGCTGTTCTATGCGCCGTTCTATGCCGCGCATGCCATCGGCGCTTACCAGGACGAAGGCGTTGACGTGGTGCTGCAATTCTCGCCTGATCCGGCCCGCACTGCCGCGGCATTGCGCGCGGGCGATGTCGATGTGATGTGGGGCGGGCCGCTGCGCGTCCTGCTGA
>DASXLF010000131.1:0-10789 GCA_036496405.1 Steroidobacteraceae bacterium
AAGCACCCCGGCGGCGCGCAAGTGGGCGACGATCCGGGCGGCGGCCGCTTCGGCCGTGGTACGCGCGGTCTCGATGTGGATTTCCGGGTCTTGCGGCGCCTCATAGGGCGAATCGATGCCGGTGAAATGGCGCAATTGCCCGGCACGTGCCTTGCGGTACAGGCCCTTGGGATCGCGTTTCTCGGCCTCAGCGAGCGCGGTGTCGACGAAGATTTCGAAGAATTCCCCGGGACCCACCAGCGAGCGCGCGAGCGCACGCTCCGCGCGATACGGCGAAATGAAGGACACCAGCACGATCAGCCCGGCATCCACCATCAGCCGCGCCACCTCGCCCACACGGCGGATATTCTCGATGCGATCGACCTCGGTAAATCCCAGGTCGCGATTCAAGCCGTGACGCACATTATCGCCGTCGAGCAGATACGTGTGCCGGCCGGAAGCCAGCAATTGCTTTTCCACCAGGTTGGCGATGGTTGACTTGCCGGCACCGGACAGACCCGTCAGCCACAGGACGCAGGCCTTCTGATTCTTCTGTGCCGCGCGGGTACCCTTGTCCACATCGAGCACCTGCCAGTGCAGATTCTCTGTCGGACTCACCGCCGCGTGCAGCATGCCCGCACCAACGGTGTCGTTATTCACGCGGTCGATCAGGATGAAGCCGCCGGTATCGCGATTGTCGGCGTAGGCATCGAATGCCAGCGGTTGATCGAGCCGCAACTGCACGCGGCCGATTTCGTTGAGTTCGAGCTGCCGGGCGGCCATGCGCTCGAGCGTGTTGACGTTGATCTTGTGCTGCAGTCGCGCGATGCGTGCGCGTACCGTGCGGGTGCCGGACTTCAGCAGATACTCCCGGCCGGTCAGCATGGGCTCGCCGCCCATCCATACCACCGTGGCATCGAATTGCTCGCCCACCTCCGCCGGCGCTTCCGCGGAGGCCAGCAGATCGCCGCGGCTGATATCGATCTCGTCCTCGAACGTGAGCGTCACCGACTGGCCGGCGACAGCCTGCGGCCGATCGCCCTCGGCGGTCACGATACGCGCAACCCGGCTCGCGAGACCCGCGGGCAGCACGCGTATCCGGTCACCCACATTGACGCTGCCGCCGGCAATCAGGCCGGCGTAGCCGCGGAACTGGGCATCCGGTCGGTTGACCCACTGCACCGGCATGCGAAATGGCTGCGAACCCAGGTGCTGCTCGATCGGCACTCGCTCGAGCTGCTGCAGCAACGTCGGCCCCCGATACCAGGGCATGTTCGCCGTCGGCTCGATGATGTTGTCACCGCGCAGCGCCGACACCGGAATCGCGACAATATCCACCAGGTCGATCTGCGCGGCGAACTCCTCATAGTCGCGCGCGATCTGGCTGAACACCGTCTCGTCGTAGTCCACCAGATCCATCTTGTTGATGGCCAGGACGATACGGCGTATGCCAAGTAGCGATACCAGGAAGCTGTGGCGGCGCGTCTGCGTCAACACACCCTTGCGGGCGTCGATCAGAATCACCGCCAGATCAGCGGTGGATGCGCCCGTGACCATGTTGCGCGTGTACTGCTCGTGCCCGGGGGTGTCTGCGACGATGAACTTGCGCCGCTCAGTCGCGAAGAAGCGGTAGGCGACGTCGATGGTGATGCCCTGCTCGCGCTCGGCCGCCAGTCCGTCAACCAGCAGCGCGAAATCGAGTTCATCGCCCTGGGTACCATCGCGCCGGGATTCGCTGGCTAGAGCCGCCAGCTGATCGTCCAACAGCGTGTGCGATTCGTACAGCAAGCGGCCGATCAAAGTGCTCTTGCCGTCATCGACGCTGCCGCAGGTAATGAAGCGCAGCAGTTCCTTGTGCGCCTGCGCTTCGAGCCAAATCTCGACATCGGCTGTGCTCGGTGTCACCTGTACGTCCATCAGAAGTAGCCTTCGCGTTTTTTCTTTTCCATCGAGCCGGTGACATCGAAATCGATCATGCGTCCCTGACGCTCGGAGGTGCGCGATGCCAGCATCTCCTCGATGATCTCCGGCAGGGTCTCGGCCTCGCTCGGCATTGCCCCGGTCAGCGGATAGCAGCCCAGGGTCCGAAAACGCACCTTGCGCATCTGCGGCCGCTCGCCTGCAGCCAGGGGCATGCGCTCGTCATCGACCATGATCAGGACTCCGTCGCGTTCGACCACTGGCCGCTGACGCGCGAAATACAGTGGCACGATGGGTATCTGCTGCTGATGAATGTATTGCCAGATGTCGAGCTCGGTCCAGTTCGATAGCGGAAATACCCGCAGGCTCTCTCCCGGTGCCTTGCGCGTGTTATAGAGGCGCCAGAGCTCCGGGCGCTGACGCTTGGGATCCCAGCGATGCTGGCTGGAACGCATCGAGAATACGCGCTCCTTGGCGCGCGACTTTTCCTCATCGCGACGCGCGCCGCCGAAGGCAGCATCGAAGCCGTGTGAATCCAGCGCCTGCCTCAGACCCTGAGTCTTCATGATATCGGTATGCAGGGCGGCGCCATGAACGAACGGGTTGATGCCACGGGCGACGCCATCGGCGTTCACGTGCACGATCAGATCCAGACCCAGGCGCCGCGCGGTCTGGTCCCGGAACTCGATCATCTCGCGAAATTTCCAGGTGGTGTCGACGTGCAGCAGCGGAAAAGGCAGCCGTGCCGGGTGAAATGCCTTGATCGCCAGGTGCAGCAGTACCGAACTGTCCTTGCCGATTGAGTACAACAGCACCGGGCGTTGGCACTCGGCCACCACTTCACGCAGGATATGGATGCTCTCGGATTCCAGCCGCTCCAGATGCGATAGTTTGGACATGGATCGGCCGGCTCCGCGCACAAATGCGCCGGGAATTCTATAGTTTTCGCGCCGTTATGTGCTTATTCTGATTTTGGTACACGGGTATGGGCGCGATCGCGGATACCGGTGTGCTGTGGCCGACGAAGTAGACTCGCGCCAGTTCATCGTTGGTGCGCGCCAGCGACAACTGCAACCGATCAATGAAGTCATGCAGTGCGTCACGCTCGAGCGCCTCGAAACGCGTATGGCGCAATGCCCGACGCATGCGTGCAACGCGCCGCACCAGCGGCCCGCTGTTGGGCAGGTGGTGCAGCACCTCCTCGATGCGGCGCAGGCAACAGACGCAGGCGCGCGGAAACTGATCATCGGCCAGCAGGAAGCGCACCACGCCCGGTCCGTGCACACGCTCGCGCGTCTTCAACCGGTACATCTGATAGCCGGACAGCGAGCGCAACACGCTCATCCAGAGCACTGTCTCGAACGGCTGCAATTCTTCGGCGTGCACCGTGGCCATCATGGCCGCAGCGCGCACGTCGACGATGCGGCTGGTCATGTCAGCGCGCTCGATATTGCGGCCGATGCTCAGGAATGACAGAGCGTCGCCCTCATTGAAAATGCCCTCGAACATGCCGGTGAGCATCTGCGTGCAGCTGGTGACATGGCCCAGGAAGGTGTAGCGCGTGCGTTTGGCGGCGGCCTCAGCCGCGTGCTCGGCCACGTATAGATACAGTCCGTTGATCTGCTCCCACACCTCGCGCGGCAGGATGTCGCGCACGGTGCGAGCGATTTCGCGTGCGCGCGCGATCGAGGTCAGCATCGAGCCGGGATTGCCGGCGGCCGAGACCACGAAGCTGACCACCGACTTCTCGCTGAAGTCGCTGGCATGACCGGCATACACTTCCTGATTGCCGGTGATCGATACCAGTGGCTGCCAACCCGGCCGCAGCCGTTGCGGCAGGTCGAGCATCAGGCCGGCACTCACATCCACCAGCCGGGCGAGATTTTCGGTGCGCTCCAGGTAGCGCGCCATCCAGTAGAGGTTGTCAGCTACGCGCGAGAGCATGATCGACCGAGGTGTCGACGATCCAGGTGTCCTTGCTGCCGCCGCCCTGGGAAGAGTTGACCACCAGCGAACCCTTGCGCATCGCCACGCGCGTCAGACCACCGGTGGTGACCTGCACCTGACGGCCGGAAAGAATGAATGGCCGCAGATCCAGATGTCTGGGCTCGATGCTGTGGTCCACCAGCGTCGGTGTGGTCGACAGACTGATCACCGGCTGGGCAATGTAGTTGCGGGGATTGAGCTGTACCAGGCCGGCAAACTGCGCTCGTTCGTGCTCGCTGGCGTAGGGTCCCATGAGCATGCCGTAGCCGCCCGACTCATTGGCCGGCTTGACCACCAAGGTCGCCAGATTGGCGAGCACGTACTCGCAATCCGACGGCTCGCAGCAGCGGTAGGACGGCACGTTCGGCAGGATTGCCTCCTGATCCAGGTAGTAGCGGATCATGGCCGGCACGAATGTATAGACCAGCTTGTCGTCGGCAACCCCCGCGCCCGGCGCATTGGCCAGCGCGACCTTACCGGCACGCCAGGCGCGCATGAGCCCCGGCACGCCGACAGCGGAATCGCTGCGAAACACCTCCGGATCGAGAAACAGATCATCGATTCGGCGATAGATCACATCCACGCGCCGCCAGCCGTCGATGGTGCGCATCTGCACCACATCGTCATCGCCGACCGCCAGATCGCCGCCCTCGACCAGCTCGCATCCCATCTGCTGTGCCAGGTAAGCGTGCTCGAAATAGGCCGAGTTGTAGATTCCCGGCGTCAGCACCACCACTTCGGGCTGCAGCACCTGTGGCGGCGCCAGCGCCCGCAGCATGTCGTAGAGTTGCGAGGGATAGTCATCGACCGGCAGGATGCCGGCGCTCGCAAACACCTCGGGAAATACCCGTTTCACCACCTGGCGATTCTCGAGCATGTACGAGACGCCCGAGGGCACGCGCAGGTTGTCCTCCAGCACGTACATGGTGCCGTCCGCCCCGCGCACCAGATCCGAGCCGCAGATATGCGCCCAGACCCCCTGTGGCGCATTGATGCCCACGCACTGCGGCCGAAAATTGACCGAATCGCTCAGATAGGCACGGGGGAATACTCCGTCGTGCACGATGCGCTGCCTGTGGTAGATATCATCGATGAACATATTCAGGGCGCGCGCGCGCTGATGCAGCCCGGCTTCGATGCGACGCCATTCATCGAGGGCGATGACGCGCGGAATGATATCGAGTGGCCACGCGCGGTCGATCGAGCCACCCTCCTCGTGATAGACCGTGAAGGTAATGCCCATGCTGCGGATCGCCACTTCGGCCGCCTTCTGGCGCGCTACCAGTTCCTGCGGACCCAGGGCCGAGAGAAATTCAATCAAAGTGCTGGCAGCAAGGCGCGGCGTGCCGCCGGGCGCGATCAGCTCATCGAAGCTTGCCGCCGCGGGATACTCGTCCCAGGCTATACGCATGCTGTGTGCCAGGCTCCGCCGCCAGACTGGCTGGTACAGTAACAGGGCCCGGGTAGTGAATGAACAAATTGACTGTCGCTGCTGCCAAAAGATGCATTCGGCTAGACTGTGCCCGCTCCTGGTGCAACGCGCAGGGAAATATTGAATGAGTGAGGCGCTCGCCGGTCGTGTGATCGCGGTAGCCGAGACGCGCGAACTCGATCTGTTCGCTGCCCTGCTCGAGCGTCGTGGCGCGCGCGTGCTGCGCTACCCACTGGTGCAGATTGTCGATGCCCCGGACCCAGCGCCGATTTTGGCATGGGTGCGAGAGTTCGCGCGTGGCGGCTACGACGATATGATTTTCCTGACCGGCGAGGGACTGCATCGGCTGCTGCGATGCATCGAGCGCCACGATGCGGCCTTGCGGACGCCGTTCCTCGTCGCCCTGGGCGCGGTGCGCAAAATCACTCGCGGACCGAAACCGGCGCGCGCGCTGCGCGAACTCGGTTTGGCCAGCGATCTGTCAGCCACGGTGCCAACCACGGCGGGCGTCATCGAATGCCTGCGCGGCTCGTCTCTGCAGGGGCGGCGCATCGGCGTGCAACTGTACGGCGCCGAGCCCAATCTGATTCTGATGGAGTTTCTGGAACTGGCCGGCGCGCTGTTCTCGAGCGTCGCCCCCTATCGCTATGCCGACGGCGCGGGCGCGGGCGCCGTCACCGAGTTGCTGGCGCGGCTGCGGGCGGGCCAGGTCGATGCCATCGCATTTACCAGTAAGGCGCAGGTCGAGCGGCTGTTCGCCGCGGCGCCGGCGGATACCGTGCGTGCAGCGCTGGCGGCGACCAATGTTGCGGCAGTCGGGCCGCTGGTCGCAGCGACACTGGCCGGTCACGGCGTGGCAGTCGGCACCGTGCCGGAAAATTCGTGGTTCATGAAGCCGCTGACCGCGGCGTTGAGCGCGCTGCTGGCCTAGGAATACATGCGCTGCAGGAACCCGAGGAACTGATCAAGCTCGGTCTTGTTGAAGCGGCTGGACATATGCCGCTCGAGCTGGCGCACGTGCACCATCAGCGCCTCGAGTTCACTGCTGCCCGCTTCGGTCAGGAATATGCCCTGACGGCGGCGGTCGCGAGTCGAGCGTCGGCGCTCGATCAGGCCCGCACGCTCCAGCCGGTCCAGCAGGGCAACGATACTGGCCTTGTCCACGCCAAGATGCGTGCCCAGCTCGATCTGTGCAATTCCCGGATTCGAGCGCGTCAGGATGAGCAGGCTGAATAAACCCGGCCGGATCTTGCCTTCGCCGATGAAGCTGACATACGTGCGCCACGAGGTCTGATGCGCGCGCCGCAGGTTGTAGCCCAGAAGCCGTGGCAGCATTCCGAGCTCCACCTTTGCGCCGGCGGCGCGCTCGCGCCGCGCTGCCGGCCGTTTGTCGCGTGCCCGTACGCCGTTGCCCACATGTTCCATGCCTTGCTTACTCCCCCAGAGGTTCGGCGTGCCGGTATCAGTATATTTTCGTTACAGTTCGCAGTGCAAATGAATACTGGTTTGATTCATTCGCATGGCGTCCGGCCGCTGAGGGTCCCCAAAGGGGCATAGAGCTCGGGCCGCCGGTCGCGGAATACGAACCAGTTATCCCGCGCTGCCTTGAGCGCCTCCAGATCAAAGCGCGCGGTTATGAGCATCTCGCTGTCCTGGTCGGCTTCGGCCAGCAGGGCGCCGCTGGCATCGGCGATGAACGAGGAGCCGTAGAAGCGGATTTCCAGCGACTCTGGATTCTGTAAAGCGCGTTCGGTGCCGATGCGATTGCTGGCCACCAGTGGCATCAGGTTTGCGGCCGCGTGTCCCTGCTGGGTTCGCTGCCAGTGCAGCCGCGAGTTCACCGGCGGCGCCGGCGGCGGCTCGCTGCCGATGGCGGTGGGATACAGCAGCAGCTCGGCGCCCAGCAGCGCCATGACGCGCGCACTCTCCGGAAACCACTGGTCCCAGCACACACCCACGCCAATGCTACCGTAGCGGGTGTTCCAGACGCGGAAACCGGTATCCCCGGGACTGAAATAGAACTTCTCCTGATAGCCCGGGCCATTCGGAATGTGCGATTTGCGATAAATCCCGAGACGTCGGCCATCGGCATCGAACATGGCCACAGAATTGAAGTAGGCATTGCCATCTCGTTCGAAAAAGCTGATCGGCAGCACCACTTGCAGTTCGCGCGCCAGTGCACCGAAGCGCCGCAGCAGCGGGCTGTCGTCGGCGCTCTGCGCCAGCTGCAGGTGCCGCGCATCCTGTTCGATGCAGAAATACGGCGTGGCGAACAATTCCTGCAACAGAATCACCTGGGCGCCGCGGGCATGGGCGGCACGCACCAGCCGCTCGGCGCGCTCAAGGTTGTCGGGCAGATCCCAGCTGCAGGCAAACTGCGTGGCCGCTACCGTAACCGCGCGTACCGTTGGCTCAGGCACGTGAATGCTCCGGCGTGGCGCGTACGCGTTCGCTGATGGCAATGGCCGTGCGCAGCGCCCGCTGACCGTCCTCGCCGCTGACGATGACCGCCCGCTCGCCGCGAATCGCAGCCACGAAAGCCTGGATCTCCGCCAGCAAGGCGTCCCCCTGCGCGAACGATTGCTCTTCGATATGCACCGGCAATTCGCCGGCGCCCGCGGGCATGGCCCGCTTACGAATCACCGTGAGAATCTTCTGCTGCAGGTCGATCGACAAATAGGCGTCGTCGCGGAACACCCGCATCTTGCGCTCGGTCTTTAGACTGACGCGGCTGGCGGTGACGTTGGCGACGCAGCCGTTCTCGAAGCGCAGGCGCGCGTTGGCGATGTCGATCTCATTGGAAAACACCGGGGTACCGACGGCATCAAGCGTGGCGACCGGGCTGGCCACGATCATCTGAATCAGATCGATATCGTGAATCATCAAGTCGAGAACGACATTGACCTCCGTGCCGCGCTCCTTGAATGGCGCCAGGCGATGACATTCAATGAAACGTGCCGTGGTCAATAACGACTCGGCGGCCAGGATGGCCGGATTGAAGCGCTCGAGATGGCCCACCTGCAGCACGCGGCTGTGCTGGCGGGCCAGATCGATCAGCTGCTGCGCCTGCTCGGTGGTTTCCGCGATCGGCTTCTCCACCAGAACGTCGGTCTTGGCGCGCAGAAAAGCGGCCGCGATCTCGCTATGACTTTGCGTCGGGGTCGCAACGCTGACGGCATCGACCTGGCCAAACAGTTCGCGATAGTCCCGCCACGCCCGCGTGCCCAGTTCCGCGGCCACCTTCCTGGCCGCCTCGAAATCCGTGTCCACTACCCCGATCAGCTCGCAATCGGGCAGTGCCGCATACTTCTGGGCATGGAATCGCCCCAGGTAACCCACCCCGATCACCGCCGCTCTGATTTTCTTCATGCGGCGGCTATTATGCCTAAACACCGGACCAGCCGAGCCGGAAGCTTTTTTGCAAGGTGTGCCTGTGATCGAGGTGAGTAATCGACTGCGCCGCATGGCGCTCTACTATCGCGGCGCGCGCGGCCTGTGGCGCGAACTGCTGGCAGCGCTCATTTGCTTGGGCGTGGGCTTGCTGGTGATGCCGTGCCTGATTTTCGTGGCCGGGCGGGTGGCATTGGGTCCCTATGAACGCGGCAACCTGTTCACGCTATGGCACGATTACCTGCAAGGGCTCATCGCCGGCTCGCAGGCCTATTGGTTCATCGCCATCGGACCCTATCTGTTGCTGTGGTTGCTGCGCGGCGGACGTCGTCTGCTACATAACTGAATTCCGTCAATGGCCGAGAGTGATACAGCTCACAGTTCAGCGCTGACCCGCTCCGGGTGACGGCAACGCATGAGATCCTCGCTCTGCAGGGAACTGCCAAGCACGCACTTGTGCGATTGCCGGCAGCTCTTTAAGCAAGGGGTGCAAGGAATAACGATTATGGACAAGACATCTGACGATCGCAGCATCGAGTCTGGCGAGGCGGCCACCGCGGCAGAGCCGCGTCTGGATGCGGTACTCAAGACGGTTAAGCTGGAACTGGTCAGCGTGCGCCTGGGTGGCCAGGAGCGCGGACGGGGATTTAATCCTTACGACGGCCGCCTGGGCCGCGCCAGCCGCGATCCCTGGAGCGGGCGGCGGCGCGCATAACGCACGCGCCCGTCAGGGCCAGTAGATCCATACCAGCGCGGTCAGCATTGCCGCCAGTAACCCCTGGGTACCGAAACGCCAGCGCCGGTTGCGAAGCTCGCCGATGAAGCTGGTGGCGGCCACGGCTGACAGGCTCCAGGCCCACAGCAAACCCTTGATCAGCGGCCAGCGCTCGCTCGCCAGGCGCGCCGAGTACTCCGGCATGAGCAGAAAGACGACGATGGCACTCATGGTCAGAGAGGCGGCCAAGGCGATTGCAGAGCCCATGATGATGCCGATCAGGACCGCCATGGGACGCATGCTCACCGTGCCTCAGGCGAACGCTTGGTTCGCCAAGTGTCGATTCCATTACCGCGCGACTGCCATCCGGACCGCAAAGATGTCAGACTTCGGCGGTCCTAACAGGTTCCTGAAGGTCCCCTCGCAGCATGTTGCACACGCACTTTAAAGCCCGCAAGCTATTTGCTCCCCTGGCGCTGAGCGCCCTGGGCGTGCTGGTGCTCGCGGGCGCCGGCTCGAGCGGGGCCCCGGCAGCCACCGGGCTGCTGCCCGAGCAGGCGGTGGCCCCTACACCCCAGGAGCGCTCGCTCGCACCGCGCGTCGCCAGCATTCTGGAGCAGAACCACTACCGCCATATACCCATCGATGAGCGGCTGTCGCCGCAGGTGCTCGAGCGTTACCTGACCGCACTCGACGGCCAGCACAGCTATTTTCTCGCCAGCGACATCGCCGGATTTGACCGCTGGCGCTTGAAATTCGGCGACATGATCCACAGCGGCGAAATCGATCCCGCCTATCTGATGTTTTACGTCTTCCAGCAGCGCAACCGCGAGCGCATGCAGTATGCGCTCAAGCTGCTCGACAGCGAGCCAGACTGGACCAGCGACGAGACCTTCGAGTTCGACCGCGAGCATGCCAGCTGGCCCGCCGATCTGTCCGCAATGAATGAGCTGTGGCGCCTGCGTGTGAAGAACGATGCCATTTCATTGCTGCTGACCGGCAAGAGCTGGCCGGACGCGGCCGACACGCTGCGCAAGCGCTACCAGCGGGTGCTGGCGCGCCTGGACAAGATTACCCCGGGCGATGTGTTCGAAGCGCTCATGAATGCCTACGCCTCCACCTACGATCCGCATTCGAATTATTTCTCGCCGCGCAGCTCCGAGGAATATCGCATTCAGATGAGTCTCAGTTACGAAGGCATCGGGGCTTCACTGCAGCTCACCGACGATTACGTGACGGTGACCAATGTGCTGCCCGGCGGACCGGCCGCTGCCGACGGCTCGCTCAAGCCCAACGATCGCATCACTGCCGTCGGCCAGGGCGATGACGGCGCGATGACCGATGTGATTGGCTGGCGCCTGGATGAT
>DASXLF010000132.1:0-3695 GCA_036496405.1 Steroidobacteraceae bacterium
GAGCGTCTTGAGCACGGGGAAGCGTGCCAACTTGATGCAGCGCTGCACGCGGCGATCGTCACGCGCCGAGGCTTCGCCGCCGAGCAGCTCGGTGAGGTAGTCCAGGTGTGACCAGTGCTTATCGGCGGCGGTCTGGGCCAAGGTCTGGTAGTTCTCGAGCATGAACGGCAGGTTCAATGCGCTGAACTGCGCGCGCAGTGTGTCGCTCCGAGCCTGGTCACGACGTGTTGTTGCCATCGACGTCTCCTGGGTTGCGGTCGTAGATGGACAGGTCGGGCTCGGGGATCTCGAGCTCGAGCAGGTCGGCCCTGCGCGTGAGCTGCAGGGCGGCGGGCTCGGGGCCGATGCGCCGGCGCGCGGCCAGGATGTTGGCGATGTACTCGGCGCTGAAGGCCTGCAGCTCCAGGCCGTCGTCGAGCGCACGCACGAGCGCCTCCTTGCCGTGCAGCTCGGCCAGGGCGAGGATCTTGCGCAGGTGCACGCGGGCGTTCACCCGCTTGGCCTCGAGCCCCTGCAGATAGGCCTGGGCGCGAGGCGACAGCGCCAGGAAGTTGACCAGCAGACGCTGCTCGCGCGCGCTCTTGCGTTGGGCCAGGAGCTGCCGCTCGTGGTCGGGGTCTTCGATGTCCTGGTGCCGATCCATGCTGCGCGGATGGCGCGCGATGAGTCGCTCGCCGTCGTAGATGCAGACGCGATCGGCGTAGGCCTTGAGCCTCAGGCGCAATCCCGCGTAGCGCGAGGGCACCGTGTAGTGGTTGGTGTCGAGCGGGACGCGGAACTGCTTGGTGGCGCGCACCGTGCACACGCGCGCCAGATCGAATCCGGCGGAATTCAGCGGCAACAGCCGAGCGCGTTCGTCCTCGAAGCGCTCGATCGGGCGCTGGCGGGTCTGGCGGTGAATGCGCACGTTGGCCACCGTATCCACCCAGGCCAAGGCCGCCGGCTGCATCGCGCCGAAGTCGGGCAAGTCGAGTCCGGCCAGAAGGTTCTTCTTGACGAAGCCGATCCCGTTCTCGACCCGCCCCTTCTCCTGGCCGGCTCGTACGTTGCAAGGCGAGATCTTGAAGCCCCAATGCCTGGAGAAGTCCAGGTACTTTGCATTGAACACGGGGGCCTGGCCGACCAGGCGCTGCAGCACGGCGGACTTCAGGTTGTCGACCATGAGCCGCGAAGGCACGCCGCCTATGGCGGCAAACGCGTTCTCGTGGCAAGCCAGGAAGAACTCCATCTTCTGCGAGACGCAGAACTCCAAGTACATGAGCCGGCTGTAGCACAGCACCATCAGGAAAAAGCTCAGCCGCCGGCGCGTGGAGCCCACGCCGATGGTTCCCCACTCGCCCCAGTCGACCTGGGCGGCTTCGCCCGCGGCGAAGTCGAGCTTGAGGAAGGCCTCCTGATGGCGCGGGCGGATGCGGTGCACGTAGTCCTTGACGATGCTGATGCCGCCTTCGTAGCCAGCCTCGCCCAGGCGCTGGAAGATCTGCTGCGCGCTGTACGGATGGGTATCGAGCCAGCGCACGATCTGGGCCTTGAAGGCATCGAGCTTGCTGGGACGCGCAACGCCCGCGCGGGCTCGGAACTGCTCTGCGCCCGCCCACTTGGCGACCGTGCGCGGGTGCAGCCCGAGCGCACGCGCGGTCTGCGCCACGGTGAGCCGCTGGCGACCGAGGTGGTCGCGGATCTGGCAGAACGTCTCATAGTCGACCACGGCGGCGCTCCAGCTGTTCGAGCAGCTGACCAAGGCTGACCGGACCGCCGCTGTCGCGTGCCGCCGGTGCCGGTGCCGGTGCCGGTGCCGACGACGACGACGACGCCGGTGACGTCGATGCCGTACGTGGCGCCGCCGTGGTCCCGGCAATGGCCAGCACCTGGTACAGCGGCGCTTGGTAGGCGGCGAGCTCGAGATCGATGAGTTGCTGGCGCGCCGTGCCGAGTTCGGCGATGCTCAGGTGCAGTCGCTGCATGAGCGAGGAGCTGGCGTAGTAGCTCAGGCCCTGCGCATCGGCCACCGTGACCAGGAATAGGTACAGCGCGGCGGCGCGCGCGTCGCATCGATCGATCAGGTGGCGTTGCACCAGGGCGTGGTCAATCCAGCTGAAGTGCTCGGGCACCTGGCGCAGCCGCTGCGGTTGCAGTACTCGCTTGACTATCTTCACCGCGGCCCCGGTTGATCACGTCGTGGCCCAGTTCTACGAGACGACGCGTGGTGGCGGCCATCTCATCTTGTAGCGTCACCGAGAACAGATGCGCGATCAGGCCCGCCAATGCTGGCGGCAGTGTGCTCAAGCAATCTTGTAACGCCGGCTCGGCGGGGGCCGCAGCGTTCTCATCACGATTGGCACATTCCTCAACTGGATCATGCACTTGCACGATCAAGGGATCTTGTAGCGCCGGCGGCGCGCGGTGCCGGCCGCAGCCGTAACCCGGATGGGCGGCGCGCCAGGCCCGCACGCGAGCGACGTGTACGGGGCCCCGGAAGTACCCGGCGTTGTCTGGGTGTCTCAGCCAAACGGCTTGACTGGCGGCTTTGCTCGCGCGCCGACATGCGCCGGCCGAGCAGTACCGTTGCCGCTCGCGGTTGCGATGGTCAGAATCGAAAAACAGCCCGCAACACAAGCACTTGCGCTGTCCAGATTGCGCCATCGTCGCTCCCCGACCGGGTCGAGCAGGACGGCCCCATCGGCCACGCGCACGCCACAAAGCGCAGTCTGAAGAAGACCGACATCAACCCCGAAGAAGACGCGTCAAGGACGTCGATCCGAAGAAAACCAGCGACGAAGAACAGGCACGTTCAAACCGGCTGAAGAAAGGCAGATTCGGATCGGCGCTCACAGCGTGGGCAATACTGGTCACGCAAATTCCGACATCGACGGGCGTCGTTGGGCCGTTGATTGCTGCGATTGCCCTGATCACTGGCCTCGGGCGAGTGCGCCGGGCTGTTTGGCAAAACCACCGCTATCGGTTCACCACTTGGCGCTGGGGCCGCATCATTGCGGCACTGCTTCTCGCCGGGCTCGTGCTGAGGTCGATAGCGGCGTAGCTTGGCCGCTTGCCGGCGCGGGCAGTCGTGCCTATTCAGGCTGGACAGGGGTGTCAGTGCGTGACGTTCGGCCTTCCGTCGCTCCACCGATCCAGGTCCGACCGACGCCACGCGATGAGCGGGCGGGACAGCCGCACGGGTTGAGGAAACGAATGCTGGGCCATCATGCGGTAAATCGTCGAGCGACCAAGACCAGTGAGGCGCATGACAACCCCAATGCGTAAGAACATGGGCGCGCTCACGCTATCAGCCACCTGCGGCGGTCTCGCTGGCGTACGGTGATCCATCGGGCTGCTCCTGCACCAGGTCAGATCGGTGAAACGACTCTGGGCCCGGGCGCCGCTCGCCGAGGCGATGACTTTCGGTCGAAAGACATCGGGTTGCACGGCTTCCCGCCAAAAGTTGGTTCTGGCAACGATCGCCACTCCTGAGCGAGAGGGTGGCGTCGGCGCGGGGTTGCGAATCGGCCACGCGCGCCCCACTCGACTTGTCGCGCAGCCTCGCTGCGTCAACGACAACATGGAATCAAAGCGTAGGTTTTGGCGTAGGATCCAAATCGCATCGTCGGAAAGCCGCGCCAACCCTCACGCTGAGGCCCTGCCATCAGCAGTGTGTTGCTCCGTTGCTCCGGCCTTATCGGTGTGGTTCGTGATCG
>DASXLF010000133.1:0-1671 GCA_036496405.1 Steroidobacteraceae bacterium
GAGGAGCACGCCGCCGATTGCCGGTCGCAGCCATTGCGGCAGAGGCAGGCGCCTCAACAGTCGCTCCGCCCAGGTCACCGATTGCATGGCGAGCACGCTGAAGCCTGCCGCCAGGATGCCCAGCACGGCAAACAGCCAATAGAACCATTGCGGAATCGCCACGAAGTCCTGCACCTCGAACAGCACCTCGGGATGCATCAGCACGCGCTCCGCCACAGTGGCGCTCAGCGCCGCGGCGGCGACGGGCGCGAGCGCTCGCACCGAATAGCCGCCGAGGATCAGCTCGTAGCCGTAGAACGCGCCGGCCAACGGCGTATTGAAGGCAGCAGCAATGGCGGCTCCCGCGCCGGCGGCAACGAAGATGCGCTGATCCTCGCGGCGCAGACGGAAATACTGCCCGGCCTTGGCCAGCACCACCGCGCCGAGCTGGCTGTAGCCCGCTTCCATGCCGACCGACACGCCGGAGCCGTTCGACCATACTGTAGCCACCAGCAGGCGCAGGCTGTCCTTCAGCGACATGCGTCCGCCATGCAGCGCGTTGGCCTCGATCGGGTCGACGACGTCGTTGGGGCGATAGCGCCGCATGATGATTGCGCCAATACCCAGCACCAGCCCACCCAGCGCCGGCACGATCAGGATACGGTCGGGATCGACACCGATGCCGGCGCTGAGCGAATGGTCGCCACCGATATTGAAGACGACGTGATGGATTGCATCAACCAGCTCATGCAGCCCGGCGGTCAGCGCACCGACCAGGGCGCCGAACAACGCGCAGCCCAGGATCTGGGTGGGCTCGTTGGAGCGCAGGCGGCCCTGCAGCAGCAGCAAACGCCGCGCCCACCTCAGGGCGGCCGCGCTCTCCGCCAAGTTCGGTAGCTTGAATGCCATGTCAGGGATCGCCATGATACTGCTGAAGGTGCGTTATGCTGCTTTTGATCGATAACTACGACAGTTTCACCTACAACCTCGTGCACTTTCTGGGCGATCTCGGGGCAGGCTGCGTCGTGCACCGCAACGACCAGATCACGGTGGACGCCGCGATGGCGCTGAAACCGGACGGCATCGTGCTGTCGCCTGGCCCCTGCACGCCCAACGAGGCCGGTATTTGCATGGACCTGATCAAGGCCGCCGCCAAGGCCCAGGTCCCGGTGCTGGGCGTCTGTCTCGGCCATCAGGCGATCGGTCAGGTGTTCGGCGGCAAGGTCGTGCGGGCACCCAAGCCGATGCACGGCAAGCTGTCAGGCATCCAGCACAAGGGCCAGAGTGTGTTCGAGGACGTGCCCTCGCCGTTCGAGGCGACGCGCTACCATTCGCTGATCGTCGACCGCGCCGGTCTGCCGCCCGAACTCGAAGTCACGGCCGAAACCGGCGAGATCATCATGGGCCTGCGCCACAAGAGCCTGCCGATCCATGGCGTGCAGTTCCACCCCGAGAGCATCGCTTCGCAGCACGGCCACAAAATCCTCGAGAACTTCCTCAAGATCGCCGGCGAGCACCCGACACAGCAGAAGAAGAAAGCGGCGTAACCGGCCTTCCTGAATTGTGCTGCTCATGTGGCCGTCTACATCGCCGCCGGCAACCGCGAATCTGAACGTACGCTTTGGTACGGCGTCAGGAGGCACTTTCTGTTGCGACGAGATGGTGGCTGATTTCCCTGCTTCAATCAGTCAC
>DASXLF010000134.1:0-3277 GCA_036496405.1 Steroidobacteraceae bacterium
GGGCGGTCCGGGTCAGGTCCAGCTGCTACTGAACGCGACCTTCTCGCGCACCAACGCCTTCGCCGTGTGGGCCGACACCGCCCCGGTCTATCTGGGATTTGGGGGCGGGGGCACGTTGTCTGCCTACGAGCTCGATCCCAATACCGGAGCGTTCGGTCGGGACTTCTCCTTCGGCACTGGCCAGGGAGTGCTGTCGCTGCCCGACTTTGGCGTTGCTGATCCCGAGGGTCGGCTCCTCTACCTGGTTGGACGCCAGAGTCGCGCCGGCAACGACCAGGTACAGACCATCTGCTGGGACCAGTCGTCCTGCGACCAAGCACGATGGCTGAACCCCTATGACAGTGGTGTGCAGGCAACCTGGGCCGCGGTCGACCCAAGCGGCCGCTTCCTCTTCCTGACCGATGGCGCTGGCAACGCCGTGCCGCTGGTCATCGACCGCATCGGAGCGAAGCTCACGGCAGGAACCGTGACGCCCGGCGCGTTCCGTCCATACAGGTCTGTGGTGTTCACCATTCAATAGCTGCCGGGCAGTGCGCCGGGTTACGGAGGCCACTCCCTAAGTCGATGTAAGCTACGGGCAGAGCGTTGACTCGGAGTTGGGGAATGTCCAAAGACATCGAGGAAGAGCTTGATGCCATCTTCGCCCAGCACAACGCTCGCGTGACGCGGGCTCGCAATGAGGCAGCGGGCAAGGCCACCGCCGCGGAGGAATTCACTCAAGCTGCCGCAGTTTGTGTGGCCAGCGTCATTACGCCCGCCCTTCAGCAGATGGCCCGCGCACTCAACGAGCGAGGTGTGGCAGCTAGAGTGCCGACTGACGGAAGCGATGTGCGCATCGATATACCCGTCAGCAGACACGCGCGCATTGGTCACGGTTTCGGGGGTTACCCGTACCTACGCGCCCGGCCAGATAGCCAAACCCGGCGCATCCACTTTGAGCGAAATACCTCTGACAGCCGGGGCGGAAACCCGGTAGGGGAGTACCCCATCGCAGAAGTGAATCCGGAGCTGGTCAAGACCATGGTTATGGATCTGGTCCGTACCCTGTACGGGCCTCTCTAGCCGGATGCGCCATTGGCCACTCGCAGTCCCGCCAACGCCCGCGCATTCAACATTGACTGTCTGCTGCACCTTGAACACTCAGGCAGGTAGGACGATACCTACGCCACGGCGTCCCAAGCGCCGACGCGGGGAGCTCGTGCTCCGCGCGGAGAATACTTTCAACAAAAAGGCGTTGGGTGCGGAGAGGGCCGCCATGCCGACCGAGTCTCAACTACGCGATGCCGCGCTGCGCACCTTGATTTGCCAGCGGATCGATGCGGGCGAATTGCCCCTCGTGCTCTCCAAGACCATCAGCGTCGGGTTTGGATCCGGACTCGACTGTCTGGGATGTCGCCAGCCAATCGAGCGCACTGCGCACGAGTGCCGCCAGTGTTCTGCTTGATTCGGCGCGGTTCAGCTCGGTGTGCCCGGCCTGCAACGATACCCGCTCGCAACCGGGCTATACCGCGCGCACCCTGTCGAGGCTCCTCGGCCGTAACCGACCGATCGAGGCTTACTGTGTGATCTGCAATGGGTTCTGGTGCATCAGCGCGGAAGAACGCGCGCGCCTCGCCGCGGAGTTGCAGCTCGCCCGCACCTGAAGTCGATCGAAGCTGAAGTCGATCGGATCTTACATTCTGGTCCGGCTGTCCCGCACGATCGCTGGCCGAGCGCAGTGGCGCTGAGTTATACCTGCCGGTCCACGAAACCGTACCGGTCTCCAACCATGAGCATAACCACCGCTGATGCGCCGCGCCGCCAGCCGCGCGGCGTCGGAGTAGTCGCATGAGCCTCTTCGACCTCTCGGGCAAGGTAGCCATCGTCACCGGTTCGAGCCGCGGCATCGGCAAGGCGATCGCCATGCAAATGGCGCTGCATGGTGCGCGGGTCGTGATCTCGAGCCGCAAGGCCGAGAGCTGCGCGGCGGTCGTTGCCGAGATCGCCGCCGCCGGCGGCACGGCGATGGCACAAGCTGCTCACGTTGGCCACAAGGAAGAGCTCGAGGCGCTCGTCAATACGACGATTTCCAGGTGGGGCCGCATCGATGTCCTGGTGTGCAACGCTGCCACCAACCCGCACTTCGGTCCCTCGATCTCCATCACCGACGCGGCGCTCGAGAAGGTGATCCAGACCAACCTTTACAGCAACATCTGGTTGTGCAATCTGACATTGCCGCGGATGGCAGAGCATAAGGATGGTGCGGTGATCATCATCTCCTCGGTCGCCGGGTTCTACGGCACTCAACTGCTCGGCGCCTACGCGATCTCCAAGGCGGCCGACATGCAGCTCGCGCGCAATCTCGCCGTCGAGTGGGGACCGCAGAACATCCGCGTCAACTGCATCGCACCGGGCGTCATCCGTACGCACTTCGCCAAGGCGCTGTGGGCGGACCCGGAGCGTGAGGCCGCACTGGCGCGCCGCTACCCGCTGCGCCGCCTCGGCGAGCCGGAGGATGTCGCGGGCATCGCCGTGATGCTCGCCTCGCGTGCCGGCAACTTTATCACCGGGCAGACGGTGGTCGTCGACGGAGGCGGTCTCATCGGCGGCGGCGAATGATCATGCAGCCCGCGCCGGCGCGGCACGGCCGCGCAACAGCGCATAACTCAGGACCAGCACCCCGAACCAGAACGGAGCGACGTACAGCGCGACGCGCGTGTCGGGCCGCTTCGCCAGCAGCACCGCGACGAGCAGCAGGAACGCCAGCACCAGCCAGTTGGCGACCGGCGCGCCCGGCATGCGGAAGGGCGCCGCTGGCAGCCGCCCGGCTGCCACCGCGCGGCGATAATTGGCGTGCGCCACGAGGATGATTCCCCAGGTCCAGAGCGTGCCGACGAGCGCCACGCTGGTGACGATGGTGAATACTTGCTCCGGCACCAGGTAGTTGAGCGCGACACCGATCAGCATGACCGCGGCCGAGGCGTGGATCCCCGCCGCCGGCACCTGCTGCTGATTCAACACGGCGAAGGCACGCGGCGCCTGCCCGCGCTGGGCAAGCGTCCACAGCATGCGGCCGGTGCTGAATAGTCCGCTGTTGCAGGATGAAGCGGCTGCCGTGATGACGACCAGGTTGACGATGCTCGCGGCGCCGGGAACTCCCAGCCTGCCGAAGACGAACACGAAAGGACTCACTTTGGGGTCGAGCTCCGTCCACGGCACCAGCGACATGATGACGAGCAGCGCCCCGAGATAAAAGATCAGGATGCGCGCAATGATGCCGTTGGTCGCGCGCGGCAGA
>DASXLF010000135.1:0-5027 GCA_036496405.1 Steroidobacteraceae bacterium
CAATACCGCACCAGCCGCATCGAAGCGGCACGCGCGGACCTGCTGTCTCTTGGGGTGTTCTCCGGCGTCACCGTGCATACCCCCACCGAGCTCGATGCGCACGGAGAGCTGCCCGTCACGTTCGAGTTGCAGGAGCGCCCGCGCCATGCGGTGACCGTCAATGCCGCGTATTCCAGTGACCTGGGCGGCAGTTTCGGCACCACCTGGTCGGACCGCAATCTGTTCGGCAATGCCGAGCAACTCAATGTGACCACCAGCGCCATCAACCTGGGCGGCAATGCGACCACCGGCCTCGGCTACGATCTGGCCGCGCAGCTGATCAAGCCCGACTTCCTGATTCGCGACCAGTCGTTGCAGTTCAGCTTGGTGGCCCTGAAGCAGGACCTGGTCGCCTATGAGCAGACCGCGGCCACCGCCGGCGTGTCGCTGAATCGCAAACTCTCGCCGGTGTGGACCGTGAGCGTAGGCGTGAATCTGGAGCAGGAACATATACTGCAGGAGGGGGAGGCGTGTCTGCCGCCGGCGCCGCCGACGCCCGCGGCGCTGGCCATCGCCTGCCAGAAAGTGCCGCGCGACTACACCTTGTTCCTGGTGCCGATCAGCGCCAAGTACGACAGCACTGGTCTGACCAATCCGCTGCTGGACCCGCTGCGCGGGGTGCGCGCGACCTTGACGGTCACACCCACCGAATCCCTCGGCAACGGGCGCGGCGCCACCGCGGCCACACAATCCGTGAGCAATGGGCAGCCGACCGTTGCCGCCTCGTCCTCGAGCCGATCCGGCAATGCGACCTTCTTGGTCATTCAGGCCACGGCCTCGACCTACTTCGATCTTGAAAAGCTGGGCTGGACCAAGCCCGGGCGCAGTGTGATCGCTCTGCGTGCCCTGGGCGGCCTTGCCACCGGCGCCGGCGAATTCAGCCTGCCGCCGGATCAGCGCTTTTATGGCGGCGGCAGCCTGACGGTGCGCGGTTATCCCTACCAGGCCGTCGGACCGCAGTTTGTCGATAGCAATCCCATCGGCGGTACCGCCATCGAGGCGGTGGGAGCCGAGTTCCGGCAGCGCTTCGGCGAACATTTTGGCACCGTCGTGTTCATGGATGCCGGTGAAGTGACCGCGACCACCCGCCCGTTCCAGGGCACATTGAGCGTGGGCTTCGGCACTGGGCTGCGCTACTACACGCCCATCGGCCCGATCCGCCTGGATGTGGGTTTCCCCACCAGCCACCCGCCGGGCGGCATACCGTTCGTCGAGGTCTATGTTGGCCTGGGTCAGGTGTTCTGATGCGGCGTCGCTATCGGGTACTGCTTTGGATCGCTGCCGGCCTGGTTGCCCTGCCAGTGGTGCTGGTGGGCCTGCTGTACTGGGTGGGTAACAGCGCGCTGGGCCGGCAATGGATCGAGCACAGCACGGCGCGCCTGAGCCACGGCCACGTGCTGCTGTCGGGCCTGGGCGGTAGCTTTCCGCAGCAACTCACACTCAGGCGTCTGGAGCTGCGCGATCCGCAGGGACTGTGGCTGGCGATCGATGATGTGCGGCTGCAGTGGTCGCCCCTGCAACTGCTGCAACGCCGCGTGCAGGTGCAGTCGCTGCAAGCCTCGAGCGTCGACATGGCGCGCGCACCGGCCTACGAGCGCAGCCGCACGCCCAGCCGCACATTCCACTGGCCCAGAACCGAACTTGATCGTCTTGGCATAGACCGGCTGACGCTGGGCGCGCCGCTGACCGGCGCGCCGGTGGCGTTGCAGATTACCGGCAGCGGATCGTGGTTCTCGCTGCAGCACTTATCGCTGCAGCTGCTGGCGCACCGGCTCGACGAGGTGCCGTCCGTATATCGCGCGTCGGCACAATTCGATGAGCACGGTCTGCAGGCGCAACTGGACCTGGAAGAAAATGCCAATGGCCCGCTGGCGCATCTGGCGCAGGTGCCCGATATCGGCGCGCTTTCGATTCATCTGCAGCTCGCCGGGCCGCCGCACGCGGTGGCCACGACGCTGGCCGCGCGGGCGGGCGGCCTGAGCGCCAGTGCGCGCGGGACGATTGACATGATTCGCCGCGCCGCATCGATGCAGGTGGCGCTCGATGCCGGCGCCATGACACCGCGGGCCGGGCTGACCTGGCAGAGCCTGCACTTGACCGGTCAGTGGGATGGTCCGATCACCGCGCCGGTCACCACGGCCCAGCTCAGCGCCGTCGGACTGCAGTTACCGTCGCTGCATCTGAAAGCCGTCGCGGCACAGCTGCGGGGACAGTCGGGCGCGGTGACACTGGACGGGAGTGCCGACGGCCTGGTGCTCCCGGGTCGGTTCGCAGGGTTGCTGGCGGATTCGCCGGTGACCGTGCACGCCGCCATGCGACTCGATCAAGCCACACACCCGCTGGATTTCACATTGGCGCACCGGCTGCTGAATGCGAGCGGTCACTGGAGCGGCGCTGCGGCCGACGGGAGTGGCAACCTGAGCGCGAACGTCACCGACATCAAACCCGTCGCTGCGATCGCGGCGCTGCAGCTGGACGGGCGGGGCCGTGTGCAGGCGCAGTTGCGCAGCCACGCATCGACCTGGAAGCTGGAATTATCCACCGTGCTCGACATCAGCGGCGGGCACTCTGCCATGTCGGGGTTATTGGCGCCCCGGAGTACCGTCACCGCGGCGCTGAGTTTCGACGCACGCGGGATCGCGATTGAGCGTTCGCAGCTGGACTCGGTGCACGCGCATCTGACTGCGCATGGCAGCTACGGCAACGGTGCCATGGATCTGGACTGGAAGCTGGCGCTGCCGGAACTGACCGTGCTGTCGCCGCATCTGGCCGGTAACGCCGAGGCCCAGGGACAGCTGCAGGGCCAGTTGCCGCGCCTCAGCGTTATGGCCGACCTCAATGGCCTGCTGGCCGTCAATGGCTCGAAGAGCGGGGCGCTGCGCTTGAAACTGCGGGCGCGCGATGTGCCACAGCGGCCGATCGGCAACCTGCAGCTGGATGGATCGTTCGACGACTCACCACTGGATCTGCAGGCCAGTGTCTTGGGGGCCGCGAATGGCGCATTGGTGGCCAAGATCGATCGCGCCGTGTGGAAGAGCGTCCATGCGCAAGCCGAACTGCACGTGCCCGCCGACGCGCGCGCACCCATCGGCCAGTTGGATCTGGGGATGGATCATCTGAGCGACCTCAATCATCTACTCGGCCAGCAGTTGCAGGGCAGCGTTGATGCGCACGCGGATTTCGATACCGCCGTGCCCGGCGGACGAGCCAGGGTGCGCATTGCGGCCAAGGATGCGGGCGTGCCGGCGCAGCAACTGCAGAGCCTGAGCCTGACGGGAGATATCAACGGGCTGACCACACAGCCCGTGATGGCGCTGCAGCTGACGACCCAGGGACTGATCCGCGGCGTGCCGGCGCACGCGCAGGCGCAGCTGCAGGGGCCGCTCAGTGCGCTGGTGGTGCGCATCAATGCCGGCAGCGAGGGCGACGTCGCCACGCAAACGCAATTGACCACTACCGCGACGCTCGACAGCGGGCACAGTGATATCAAGATCAGCGCGCTGCAATTGCATTACCGCGGCGAGACGGCGCGGCTGTTGTCACCGGTGGTGCTGGACTACGCTCAGGGATTCGCCGTCGACAAGTTGCGCCTGGGCGTGGGGCAGGGGGAATTACAGGTGCAAGGCCGGCTGATCCCGGCGCTCGATCTGAACGCCACGCTGAATGACATCACGCCGGCGATTCTGCGTCCGTGGCTGCCCAACGTCGACGCCGACGGTCGGCTCGACGGCGAGGCCACGCTGCGGGGCAGTCTCGCGCAGCCAACGGGCGATGTGCAGCTCAAGGCGCGCGGCCTGCATGGCCGCAGCGGCGCGGCACGCGCTCTGCCGGCCGTGCAGTTCGACCTGCAGGCGCAATTGCGCGCCACCGTGGCGCAAGTGCAGCTAGATCTCAGCGCCGCCGATCGGGTGCAAGTGCATGCGTCGGGTCAGGCGCCGCTGGATCCCGCCACGCCCATGGATCTCAAGGTCAACGGCTCCGTCGATCTGATCCTCTTTAATCCCATACTGGAGGCCAGCGGGCAGCGCCTGCAGGGCGAAGCCAAATTCGCCGCCGAGTTCGGTGGCACCCTGGCGGCGCTGCGCGCCAGTGGCAACCTCGCGCTCACGCATGGCGATGTCCAGGACTATCCGCGCGGATTGCACCTGAGCGAGGTGAGCGCAACGCTCACCGGCGACGGCGATCAGGTGCGGATGCAGGAGTTCACAGCGCACGCCGGCGCGGGCACGCTATCGGCCAGCGGCACGCTGGGACTGACCGGACAGTGGCCCGTGAACCTGAAGCTCGACGCGCGCAATGCGCAACCGCTGACCAGCGATCTGATCACGGCCAATCTGGATATGAACCTTACACTCACGGGGCAGCTGCGCCAGAAACTCGACGCCGCAGGTCACCTGCACATCAATCATGCCGACCTCAATATTCCCAATGCGCTGCCGCCGAGCGTTGCCGTGCTGGATGTGCGCCGGCCGGGGGAGCATCCGGCGCCGGAGCCGTCGAGCTCGGTGCCGATCAATCTCGATCTGACGGTCGATGCGCCGCGGGCGGTGTTCGTGCGGGGCCGCGGACTGAACACCGAAGTCGGCGGCTCGCTGCGCGTTGGCGGCACCAGTGACGATCCGCAGATCAGCGGCGGCTTCGATCTGCGCAGCGGCACCATCAATCTCGCCGGCACGACGCTGACCTTCACCAGTGGCCGCCTCAGCTTCAATGGCACCGGCGTAAAGAAGAAGATCGATCCCACGCTGGATTTCACCGCTACCAGTACCGCCAGCGGAGTGACTTCGACCTTGAACATCGGCGGTTATGCCGACTCGCCGGTCATCACGCTCAGCAGCACCCCGGAGATGGCGCAGGATGAGATTCTGTCGCGGCTGCTGTTCGGCGTCAGCGTGACACAGCTGACCACGCTGCAGATCGCCCAGATCGCTACTGCACTGGCGACCATGTCGGGTATCGGTGGCGGCGGATTCAATCCCATTAACGCC
>DASXLF010000136.1:0-6860 GCA_036496405.1 Steroidobacteraceae bacterium
GCAAAGCATCGGCCCGGACCGGCTGGCGGGTTACGACATTCCCGCCGGCGTGGAAGTGCTGTTGAGTCCATACCTGGTGCATCGGCATCCGAAATTCTGGAGCGAGCCGGAGCTGTTCCGGCCGGAGCGCGCCGAGCCGCAATCCGAGGCGGGCGGCCCGCTGTTCGCGCGTATTCCATTCGGTGCCGGAGCGCGCCGCTGCATCGGCGAATCGCTGGCGCTGTATGAAATGAGCATGCACCTGTATCGCGTGGCGCGGCGTTTTCGACTCACGCACGCGCCGGCACCGCCCATGGAGCTCGAAGCACTGATCAATCTGCGCACCAAACAGCCGATCTGGATGCATCTGGAAGCGCGCTCACGCTGATCAGGGCACCGCGGCTTTCTGCACCAGTGCGCGTATGCCGGCGAAGTTGGCGGTAAGGGCCGGCGGGAAGCCATGCCTGCTCTGCAGGTATTCCGGCGCATTGTAGGAAAGCCAGACTGAGCCTTCATTGTCCTGCCACGCCAACGCCTTTAACGGCAGGTCGAGTCCCGCGCGCGGCGCAGCCACCATCACTGGCGTTCCGCCCTTGGGATTGCCGAACAGCAACATCTGCATCGGCCGCATCGTGAGCCCGGCACGTTGCGCATCGCCGCTGAAATCGATGCGCGCGAACACGGTCAACCCGGCGGCGGTGGCCAGACTCTGCAGACGATCGATAGTCTCTACTACCGGTAATTGACAGCGTACGTCGACCACTCCGTGTTCCGGTTCAGCCATGATTATTCTCCTTGGACACTAGGCCGCGAAGGCGTCGCTGCGGATCTGCACATACCAGCGCTGCGCGGCCAGCGAAATCTGCGCCGGAGTGGCTGCGGCCGCGGTGCGCGGGGCAGCGATGATCTTGCCTTCCTGCAGCTCAAAATGACCGGGGAATGCCAGTGCCTGTTCCGGTGCCAGCATGCTGTAGCAGATGCTGTCGAGCACCGGTTCCGGCGTCGGGCGTCCGGATAACATGGCGGCCACCGCTATGGCGCATTGCCGCGACTGGCTGACCGCAGCCGATGCGGATTTCGGCATGGCATCGGCGATGCACGCATCGCCGATCACATGTATGCCGGGCATCTTGGTGGACTCGAAGCTCTCCGGCACGATGGGACACCAGCCATGCTCGGACGACAGCCCGGTGGCGGGCGCCAGTTCTCCCGGTGCCTGCGGCGCAATGACGTTGGCGACGGCAACGCGATGGGTGTTCGCGGCCGTATACAAGGTCATTGTGGCGCTGTCGACGCGCACCACCGCGCCATCCTCCAGGACCGGGACCCACTCGATCATGCCGGGATACAAGCTGTTCCACGCCTCGGTGAATTGCGCCTGCTTCGGAAATGAATTGTTGGCATCTAGTATCAGCACTTTGGAGCGCGGCTTGTGTCGCCGCAAGTAGTGAGCGATCAGGCTGGCGCGCTCATACGGGCCTGGAGGACAGCGCATCAGACCCGAGGGGACGCTGATCGCCACCACGCCGCCGTCGTTCATGTGCTGCAATTGTGCCGCCAGCAGCATGGTCTGCTGGCCCGCCTTCCAGGCGTGCGGCATTTTTTGCGCCGCGGCTTCATCGTAGCCTTCGATCCGGTTCCACAGGAAGCGAATGCCCGGCGCCACGACCAGCCGATCGAAAGTGATCGCGCTGCCCGCTTCCAGCCGCAAGCGACGCCGCTGCGCGTCGATGGCCGTCACTCGCTCGCCGATTACAGTCACGCCGGCGCGCCGAAGACCGGCACGCGACAGCGTGATCGAAGCTATGCCGCGTTCGCCCGCGATCACCTCATTGCTCATGGGGCAGGTGGCATAGCGTTCGACCGGATCGATCAGGCTGACGTCGATCCCGGGATTGAGCTGGCGCAGGTGCAGCGCGCAGGCGGAGCCGGCAAATCCGCCGCCCACGATTGCAACCGCCGGGCGAGCCCGTGCGACCGCTCGGCCCGTGCCCGCCATGAATCCGGCGGCAGCCAGCACGCCCCGCCGCAGAAAGCCGCGGCGCTTCAAAGTCGCCTCACTGCCATTCCAACTGCTCATACACGCGCGCGACGTTGCGCGGATGGGTGCTGTCCCAGAGCAGCCATTGCGGCTTCTCGGCTTCGGCCACGTGCTCGATGGCATCGGGCATGGATTTTCCAGCCTTGATCTCGTCCCGCACACCATCGAGCAGCGCGCGCAAATACCGGCGTTCCGGCATCAATGCTGCGGCGAGATCCCGCGCCAGCGGTCCATGTCCGGGAATGGCGCGGCGAGGCTTGAGCGCGGCGAGATCATCGATCACGGTCAGCCAGCCGACGACATCGCCATCCACCGCCGGCAGTCGCTCTCGAAACAGCAGGTCCCCGGTCCACAACGTGCCGGTCCTGTCATCCAGCACCGTGAGATCGCAATCGGTGTGCGCCTTGGGCCACGCGCGAAGATGCAAGTGCCGGCCGCCCAGATCGAGATCCAGTTCCGCCTGAACCAGGCGGTCGGGCCCAATAATCTGTTCCGGCGACGGCGGTTGATCCAGATCGCCGGCGTATTGCGCCAGGAAGTAACGCCGACTCTGCGCCATGGCATCCGCCAGCGCCGCATGGCCGACATAGCTGGGGTGGTCGGGTTTGAAGGCAAAATTGCCGAGCACATGATCCACGTGTACGTGCGTGTTGATGACATAGCAGATGGGCAGCGAAGTATGCTGCTGGATCGCTGCGCGCAGGGCACGGCCGATCCGGGTTGAACCGCCGGTATCCACCACCGCGACGCATTGTTTGCCGACTACGAAGCCGATGTTGGCAATGTCATCGTGGCCCGGTGCATCCAGGGCCAGTGGCCGTCCAAAGTGAACCCACACACCCGGCGCCACTTCCTGCAGCGAGAATTCCGGTAATTGAGTGGGTAAGTCCTGCTGCGCCCGTGCCTGCCAGCTCACGCAGGCGATCAGGGCCGCCGCCATGCAGCCCAGGCGCGCTGCCATCATCGGCTAGCGGTGGCTAACGGCTGCATCGCTGATGGTCTCAGCGCCGGTTGCGGGCCCGCGCCAGCTGGCGCTGAAATGGGCCTCCTTGGAGTCGACGGCTTCGACCGTAACGGGTTCCGGCAGCGCCTGGTCCGAGGCAATTCTCAGCGTGGGATTCTCGCTCAGCGAGATGCCGGCATCGACATCCAACAGCGCGCGGCCGCCGGCGGTGAAACGAATGTGCGATACGAAGTGCGCCGGAATCGGGCTACCGCTGATCGGGTCGATCTGAAAGCCGGAATTGTTGGGATGCCTGATCCCGACCTGCAGTGCTTTACCATCCGGCGTACTGCGAAAACGCATGTCGCCGAGCGTGCCCGCTGCCGGCGTGGTGGTCGGCGCCGCCGAACAGCCGCCGCTGGCGTTGACCCAGCTGCTGCGCATTTCCAATCGGCCGTCGGTGGTCTCGGCGATGGCACGCACCGAGGTCCAGCGATCGATGCGCACGCGCATGCCGATTTCGGCAATGCGCGCCCCGTCGGCAAAATCAAAGGTAGCGGCCACCGGCGACGGATTGTTGTCGATGATGACTCGCAATTGTTTGATGTGGCCGATGGCGGCGTCGCCAAAATGTACCGTCAGCGGCGTGGCGGCGGGGTCAGGGGTGTTCGCCGGAGCGTCGAGGCCTATGAACGCATGATCGACCACGCCGATCGGCCACTCACCGTAATACTGTGGACGCAGATAGTTCCAGGCGCCGCCGGGGGTGGGGATCTCATCGCTGGCCCCGGTACGCCCTGCCAGCAGCAGCGGCAACAAGGCTAGCAGCGCGACCCGGAGGCGTCGACCGTGCATGGGCGCTCCTTCAACAGCGGACTGCCTATAGTGTAGCCGTTGGGGGGTGCCCATGGCGCCGAGACTTTTAAATCAATGACTTGTGGGAGCCTTACAGGCCGTCAAACAGCGACTTGACCGCGCTCAGGCAAAACGGCGGTACCAGCGTGCTGTGATAGGCGGTCTCCACTGCCGCATAGCCATTGTCCGTGGCGCCCTGAAGCACGGCATTGGCGGCGATGGCATCTTTGGCCACGGTAAATTGTGTCTTGAGGGCGGCGTACGGATCCCCAGTGGCGGCTGAGGAATCCAGATCCAGTACGCTGGTGGCCGGGGCTGGTGACTGCGACGCCCAATAGGCCTGCTGCAGTTGCGCGTTGAACCAATACACCTCCGGATCCTGATCGCCACCACACAAGAGCACGGGAGCATTCGGGGTCCAGTTGCGCAGGTCGTTCTGCTTCAGAGCCGCGCGCATGGGCAGTGTCGGGGTGGCCGCGGGCACGCCGGTGGTCATCGTGGGAAAGCCGCCGTCAGGGTTGGCTTGCGCGTCCAGCAGGTATGCCAGGCGATAGCTGTTGGTGATCAGGTTGCCGGCGCCAAAGCCGAGTGCGAATACCGGCGCCAGATCGGACGGCGCCGTCGCCGGCGTGATGTCGGCGAACATGGGGTCCGGAGGTGTGGCGCTGAACAGTGCGTATTGTGGCAGCTTGCCTTGCGCATACAGCTCGCTTCGGGTGCTGGTGGTGGGCAGAAGCGAATCGATGCCGCTGGCGTACTGCGGTTCGAATACGTCGCTGGGATCGGCGTAGATGTTGCCATACGAATTCTGATATCCGGTGAACAGCATGGTCGCGACCACCGGTGCGCCGCCGTCGACCTGTCCCTCAAACACCGCGTCGACAAACGCCGCCAGCGCGTAAGGGCCCGACATGGGGGCGGAGGCCGTGACGTGCAGGCCCGCCGCCTGCATGGCGCGGTGCGTCGCCAGCGCCACGTAGCCGCCTTGAGAATAACCGGTGATGAATAGTTTTCCGCCGTCGGTCGTCGACGGTGCGTCCGCAGCCGGTAAGGCGCTGCGGGCGGCGGTGAGGGCATCGATCATGTCCGCGGATTGCTGCGCACCCACCAGAAAAGCATCGTACGGCAGCGTCGAGGTGTCATAGCCCACGTAGTTGGGAGCGACGACGATGTAGCCCTGCGAGGCAAACACGGCGGCCAGGAACAGGCCCTCGGCATTCTCTTCGTTGGTCAGATCGGCGATGTTGAAGCCGCGCTCGGTGGAAGTGCCATGGGCATACAACACGATCGGACGCGCACCGGTGCAGTTGGCGTGAGTGCCAGTGGGCACCATCAATGCGCCGGACGCGGTGGTGGCTTCATTGGCGCCGCCGACGGTGTGATATTCAATGTGGTAGACCGCAATATCGCACACGGGCGAGCCCACGAGGCTCAGGAGCTGTTGCAGCGGCGCGGTCGCGGCACCGCTGAGCTGCGCCAGCAGGTTTGAAGCGCTGAGAGTGGACATCAGTTGCGGCGGGGTTTGCAGCAACGAGCCCTCCACGGGGGCGGCAGGAGTCGTGCTCATGCCCATGCCGCCGGAATTGCCGCTGCCGCCGCAGGCGGCGAGCGCCAGGGCTGTGATCAGCGGCAGCCAGGTCTTGTGCACGATGCGCATGAAGCACTGTAGCGCCTCGCGTCCCGTCCCGGTGTAGTCCGGCCGGCGCGCTGGTCTGTAGGAGGGAGCCGGCCCGGCAGCGATTACTGAGTGTCCAGCCCGTCCGCTTTGGCCGGGGTGAGCAAGGCCGCGCAGTCGACTTGCTGCGCCGTGCCTCGATCGATGAGGGTCAGTGCCGCCTTATGCGCATCGATGCCCACCGTCGGATGCTTGAGCGTGCCGCGAATCACCACTGGCGAATGCCATCGCAACAGCCGCAAGCCCTTTGGTCGGCCATGCAGCGCGAGATCGAGCGTCTCGGTATCGAGATGAATCTGTCCCGAGCCGGTGATCAATACCGGGTCGGAATCGAGCAACAGGTCCTGCACGGTCAAGGTGCCGTCATGAGCTTCGAAATTCGCGATGCCGCAGCGAACCGCGGCCTCGTGGCGGTCCTTGCTGAGCACCATGCCCAATGCGCGCGCGAGATCCATGCCGGTAAGTTCCGCGAACGAGGCGCGTATCGCCCCCTGAGGCAGGGCGGCCGTAATCCGTCCGCTCGCGTCCGAGGCCAGCTGATGAATCGAGTCGCCGCGTCCCTTGAGAAACACGCGCGCCTGCAGCAGGCCATCCAGCGGCGGCGGTCCTTTGTCCTTGCGCGCGAACTGACCCAGCCGCAGATCGGTGATGCGAATGGCGATGCTGGCCATCGGTTGCTTCTGGGTGGCATCGAATGTCGCGCGCCCGCTGATGCGGCCCTCTGGGAACTGCGCCGACAGCGGCGCGATGGTCAGGACTTCGTGATCGATGGTCACGCGCGCGGCGAGCGCGTGCAATGTCGCGCGGCCCAATTCAAATCGCTGCGCTTGATAATCAATGACCGCATCGCCGCGACGTACACCGTTGAGTGGCAGTGCGGTATCGGGCAGCAGCAAAGTCTTCGCGGACTCAGGGACAGGGTCGCGGCCGGCCGCGTGCGCGCCGAGGTCCGCCGCGCGCAGCAGTTGCGAATTCAGCTGGCCCTCGATGCGGGCATGACCGTGCGAGGTCTCGATCGACAGTTCGCCGCGCAGGTCACTCTGACCCGATGTGAGCACCAGATCGCTGTAACTGAAATGCGATCCGCGACGCGTCACTTTGCCGGCCAGGTGAAATGGCCCCGTGTCCGGCATGTTGATGCCGGCCAGGAAATACAAATCCTTCAGGTCTTCGCCGGCAGCCTCGAATTCGGTATCGAGCAGGTGAAAGTCGAACGGCTGCGGCAGCCGGCCGTGACCGCCCAGATGAGCGCCGGCCGAGCGCTCCATGAAGGTGAAGCCATAGGGTTGCCCGCGACTGACCAGGGCCAGCGGATCACCATCCAAAGCAATGGTGACGGGCCTGCCGTTGAGCTGCCCGCTGCCTTC
>DASXLF010000137.1:0-1668 GCA_036496405.1 Steroidobacteraceae bacterium
TGAGACCGCCGGCCGACATGCCATAGACACCTACATGGCGGAAGTCGAGCAGCGGCGCAAAGCGCGCATCCACCGCCATCGCATCGATGGCTTGCGACACTTCCTTGGGACGGTGGCGCCAGGTCCTGGGGCCCACATCGCTCATGTCGTGAAAATTGTCGCCAGCATGTTCGGGCATGGCCACCGTGAAGCCCTCGTTGACCAGCGTGATCGCCAGATCGGCGTGCGGCCACGGAGAGCCGCCGGAGCCGTGAGAGATCACGATCAGATGGCCGTTGCCACCAACCGGCGCGGCGTCGACGGCGGCGCTCAGCGTGAACGGGCCGCGGTGCACGCTAGCGGCTGGCGCGTCGGTCGGATAGAACACCGTGATCGGTCCGGAACCTGCGGGTGCCGCAAGCACGGTCAGCCCGGTGGCCGCTTGCGCCGCCGAAGCCAGCGCGCAGATCGTGACCAGTGCGAGTCTGCAAACGAATGAAGCGCTCACCATGGGTCCCCCTTGGCTCCGGAGAGCCTGGCGCGTTCGCGCTCGACCATGCGCTCCAGCATGCTGCTGCCCGGTGCGAAGAGCCAGACCGATGCGCCATGCAGGATCAGGCCCACGCCCCAGCCCAGCAATGGAAAGATCGCCCACCGATGGCCGGTCGCGAGCGAGAGCACGACCAGCATCGAATTGACCGTCAGATAGGCGGCGAGATGAATGAACCAGCCGATCTTGGCCTTGGCGCGCCGGCGGGCCAGTGGTTCGATGTCGCTTGCGTCCATGGCGAGTTCCTCCGACTTCATCAGGTTGTCAGGCGGTGACGGCGGCAGCGCGGTCGCCCTGGATTGCAAGGCGCCAGAGGCGGATCCCCCGGCCGGCGAAGATCCCCGTGAAAGCGCCATAGAGCGCGCTGATGCCGATCTCGAAAGTGGCTTGATGCCCGAGTTCGGGATGGATTGCAAGCAGCACCCCCACCGTGTATTTGGTCAGGAAGATACCCATGATGAGCGTCAGCGGCACAGCGGAGCCGGCGACATGGAACCGGCGTGCGGCGGCGTCGTAGCGCGTGGTGGCCGGCAACGGTCGCTGAAGCACGAGGGCGAGCACCGTGAGCGCCGCGGCAGCCCAGGCGGGCAGGGCCATCGGGGAATCGCTGAAGGCCGACGCGACCCCGAAGAGCGAAAGGCCAATCATCACGACGGGCATGAACGTCGCCCGCGTCAGGCTCACGCTGCTCGTGAGCATTTGCCGCGCGCCGAACCACAGCAGGGCGGCGAAGCAGACGAACACCCACTTGGGCGTGTGGATCAGGATCTGAGTCAGCATGATGGTTCTCCGTGCGAAGAGGGTGAAGGAAGAGTAGGTTTCGATGGGCGGACTGTGCCGATACCTCCGGCGGCCCGCCACGCCCATGCGATGAAACGCGCCTTGGCGGCGCCAGTTGCAATGCGCTGTCGCGAGATGCAGACGTGGACGTCTGCTTTACAGTGGCTTTACGGTTCGTAACGTCGGAGCGCTACGATTCGACGATCCACTACAGGGCAACCTGCAAACCGCCCAACGCACAGATGTCGTCTCCCTCCACCGAGTCCAGTCCCGCCACCGAATCCGCCATTCGTCCTCCCACTCGCCGGCGGCGCTGGTTCGGCAGCCTGTTGGCCCTGTTGGTGGTGCTGGCGCTCATC
>DASXLF010000138.1:0-1518 GCA_036496405.1 Steroidobacteraceae bacterium
CCTTGATCAGCCCGTTTTGCACGGCAATCAGCGTCAATTCGGCCTGATTGCCCACGGCCAGCTTCTGCTTGATGTTGTACAGGTGGGTGCCCACGGTGCTGGGGCTTAAGTGCAGCATCTCTGCGATCCGGTTGACCGAGACTCCGTGCGCCAGCTGCACAAAGACCTGGAATTCACGCTCCGAGAGCTGCTCGATCGGACTGGCGGTGCCGGAAAGATCCTGGGCCGCCATATGCCGGGCGATCGCGGCATCGATGTACATCCCGCCCGCGGCAACGATGCGGATGGCTTCGATGAGAGTTTCCGGGGCGATGCGCTTGGAGAGGTATCCCAACGCGCCCGCCCTGAGCGCCCGTTTGGGGTGACTCATGTCCTCGTGCGCGGACAACGCAAGAATGCGCGCGTGCTCGTCGCGCGCGATGATGCGCTTGATCGCCTCGATGCCCCCCGCGCCTGCCATGGCAAGATCCATCACGACGATGTCAGGTCTGGCCTCGCTATACAACGTAGTGGCCTGTTCACCGCTATCGGCTTCGGCCACGACCAGCAGATCTTCCGCGGCCTGCAGCAGCAATCGGAATCCGACACGCACCACCGCGTGGTCATCGACCAGCATGACGGTCGTGCGCATCAGGGGCGCAGCTCCAGCGGCAGGCGCGCGACGGCTTCGGTTCCACTGCCCGGGCGCGAGATCATCTGCAGATTGCCTCCCGAGGCCACCGCGCGCTCGCGCATGCCGCGCACCCCGTAGTGTCCGCGTTCGTCCCAGCCTGCAGCCAGTCCGACCCCATCATCGATCACACGCACGACCAGTTCCGCCGCGTCGATATTCACGGATACGGTGATATGGCTGGCCGCGGCATGACGTATGGCATTCGTCAGTGCCTCCTGCAGGATGCGATACGCACAGATTGACTGCGCCGGACCCAGTTGCGGCAATTGCTCGTCCACTTGCAGCAGTATCGCCACACCGGTATGGCGGGTGCGCCAGGCCGCGACCAGGTCTTCCACCGCGTCCCCCAACCCGAAGGAATCAAGCGCGAAGGGTCTAAGCCGCGGGATCATCTCGTGTACGGCGTCGTACATCCGCCCCGCCGTATCGACCACCAGTCGCGCCGCCTCGGCCACGCGCTCGTCACCGGCAGCGGCCTGCTGCTGGATAATCAGACCGAAGCTGCGGATTGCCGTGATCGACTGACCGAGTTCGTCATGCAGTTCTCGCGCGATCGTACGTCGCTCCTCTTCGATGTGAGTCTGTATCACCTGCGTGAGTTCGCGATTTTCCCGCAGGCGATCGCGGGCCTCATCGGCGGCACGCCGATCCGCGACGCTGTCCGCGACCGCCTGCGCGGTGCGGTTGAAGGTGGCGCTCATCAGGCGACCCTCCCGACCGCCCAGCGGCGGCAGCCGCGCCGCGTAGTCCCCGGCCTCCATGCGCCGCAGCCCTTCGACGACGATCTGCAGGGGTCGCAGAATCCGACCCGCAAACCAGAACACCGCCAGATTGATGACCGCGAG
>DASXLF010000139.1:0-3418 GCA_036496405.1 Steroidobacteraceae bacterium
GGTCTGATTGCGCAGCACTCGCGGCTCATGGATCAGTACGATCCACAGAAGAAAATACCGCTCGTGGTTGACGAGTGGGGTGCGTGGCTCGCGCCTCTGCCCGGCAGCAATCCAGGCTTTCTGGTCCAGCAGAACTCCCTGCGCGACGCCATCCTCGCCGCGCTGAACCTCGATATCTTTGCACGCCACGCGGACCGCGTGCGCATGGCCAATATCGCTCAGATGATCAATGTCCTGCAGGCCATGATCATGACTGATCGTGAGCGGATGGTACTGACTCCGACTGACTATGTGTTCCGGATGTACGCGCCATTCCAGGATGCGGCTCTCATTCCGGTACAGGTCGATGCGGGCGGTCGGGGTAGCGGTGCACTGCCGCGTGTCGATGCCATCGCTGCCCGGGATACGCACGGCAAGCTCTGGCTGGCTGCCGTGAACCTGGACCCTGAACGGCCCGTCAGGATCCGTGCATCCTTCGCCGGCACCTCGGTGCGGATCGCACGCGGACAGGTGCTCACGGCAGGACACGTGGATTCGGTCAATACCTTCGACTCGCCCCACCTCGTGCAACCGGCGCCAATCGAGGGCGCGGCAAGCGCCGGCGCACTGGTGCTCGATCTGCCCGCCAAGTCCGTCTCAGTGCTGCAGGTACAACCCTAGGTGCAGGCGCTGCCGCGCCGCTAGTGATAGCGATAGAGGCGCACTTTGTAGATGCGACCGCGCGCCAGATCCGTTTCGCGCAGCCGCAGCGCCTGTCCCTGGGAACTCTCATCGCCATTGAGCCGGCGACCTGGCGTCCATGCGCCGTTCTCGAAGAACTCCTCGTCGATGCTCGCAATGCCGACGATGGGCGGCCCCGGACTGTCCGCCGAAAAGGAAATCTGCGCATCGCCGCTGCCGATCACCAGAAATTCCGCTGGCGCCGTTTGGATGAACAGGGCGCCGACTCTGCGGGTTGCGCCGGCAGCGCTGGCCACAGGCGTCACGGTGGCGGTGTACTCGCCGACTGCCCCTTGCGCGGAGCGCTGTGCAGGGCCCTCGACCAAAGCGGCATCCACACCGCCCGTGCGCTGCTTGTCCAGAATCAGCGCTACCAGATGCGACAGAACTGCGTAGGCATCGCCCAGCGCGGCGCCATCGGAGTGCTCACCCGGGGCGGTGACTCCTGCAAGATCGAGCGGTGCGTTGTCCTGGTCGTCGATGCCGAAGGGTGAAAAACCGATGGCGGCCAGGTGCCCGTACGCGTACAGCGCGTTGGCGGCGCCCGTCGCCCCGCCCTGCGCCTCGGGAATGAAGAGCGGATTGCCCGCCCGCGCGTACCGACCGGCCCATTCGGCGAATTCATTGAAGTACAGATCCGGCGAGAGGAAATCCAGGGACGGGGCTCCAGCGCGCCATACGTCCATCGAATGCGGCAGCGGCCCACCACTGTTGTACTGCCCCGGCAGGTAGTTCGGCCGAATGAGCGCCGCATTGGCATACATCGGCAGGGGGTACTGAGCCTTGCCGGCCGCCGTGACGTGCTCGATGAAGGTCGCGTACTGCCAGGCCATGAACAGATCGTCGGTGACAGGCCCGCTTCCGAACAGCGCCTGCCAGCTGCCGGCGGATTTGGCACCGGCATCCTCCCAGGCGGCGCGAAACCGCGGCTCAAGCAGCGTGCGCTGCTGCTGCATGAAGTGCACCAGATTCGGCGGCACCGCGGCCGCGAAGGCGGTTTCGGCGGCAGCTGAATGATCGCGCGATTCGGGAATCACGCCGACCTCATTTTCGACCTGCACCATGAGAACGGTGTGCATGCCCGCATCCGCCTCGCGCAGATGGTGCATCAGTTGCGCGAAAGCCTTTCCATCCGCGTCCCGCACCGCCGTGCTGAATGGCGACAGTCTTTCCGTATCGCGACCATCGCGCATCTGGACGCGCGGGAAGCGCCGGATATCGGTCTTGACCCACTCCGGCGCGTAGGTCGAATAAGTATTTTTCCAGGCCCCGAACCACAAAATGACGAGCTTCAGATGGCTGTTGCGCGCTCCTTTGAGCAAGCCGTCAACATTGCTGAAGTCGAAGTGGTTCTCCTGCGGCTCGATTGTCTCCCAGGCAACCGGGGCGAGGACTGTGTTCAGATGCATTGCTGCCAGTCGCGGCCAGACCGGTTCCATGTATCGGGTGCTGGAGGAGCTGGAGTTGTGCAACTCGCCCGCGAGCATGAGGTAGGGCTCTCCGTCGACGAGAAGCTGCACCGCATTGCCGCGCTTTTGCAGGCGCGGCAGCTGTGCATCGGAATCCGCAGCGGAAGCGGCGACGCTGCCTGCGGTGAGCAGCCACGCCGCCAGTGCCGGCAGCGCCATGTTCCGCAACCGTTGAATCGCATCCATGATCTGCATGCCGTACATCATCCGATATACTGAACCGATCAACAATCCACGCAGGTTCAGTGATGCGCGCGGCGCTCGCCCTCACTCACGTCCCCTTTGAGGACTTAGGTTCCCTGGCCGAGGAACTTGCCGTCCGCAACTACGAGATTCAGGTGATCGATGCGTGCACCGCGGACCTGCGCTCCATCGACGCGCTGGCGCCGCAGCTGTTGATCGTGCTGGGCGGCCCCATCGGCGTCTACGAGACCGCGGCGTATCCGTTCCTGCAGTGGGAACTGCAGCTGCTGCGCCGGCGCCTGACACAAAATGCACCGACCTTGGGAATCTGCCTGGGCGCCCAACTCATGGCTGCTGCATTGGGTGCACCCGTCTATCCCGGCCGGCAAGGCAAGGAGATTGGCTGGGCGACACTACAGCCCGGCGCGGATGCGAGCGCCTGCCCGGCGATGGCTGAATTGCTGATCCCGAACCTGCCGGTGCTGCACTGGCATGGTGATACCTTCGAATTGCCGCCCGAGGCGGCGCATCTGGCCGCCTCGGCGCAGTATCCGAACCAGGCCTGGTCGATCTCAGATGCGATCCTGGGGCTGCAGTTTCATCCGGAAGTGCTCACCGCCGCGCTGGAGCGCTGGTATGTGGGGCATGCCGGCGAGCTGGCCGCGGCAGGCATTGATGTTCCACACCTGCGTGCTGCCGGTCTTAAATTCGGTCCGGCGCTGTATGCCGCCGCACGCCGATTCTGGTGCCGCTGGCTGGACGGGCTCGATCAGTAAGCCGTCCGGAATTGCTTTGCCATTTCGCCAATAGGCAATTTATTTCATATATGAAATTCGCGCTATTGAGCCCTCTCGGGCTTTGTTGGCATTTGTAGTGCTATATTTGAGCCGCAATGTGGCGCTGGGCACCTGCCCGCAGCGCATAAACATATGCAATTCACTTCATATGATGGAAACCGCAAGGACCCTCCGTGATCCGGATAGAGATCGAACCGGTGTGGCGCTTCACCCGTGACAACGGGGCGCCCTCCATGCTGGTCATGCTGG
>DASXLF010000140.1:0-1682 GCA_036496405.1 Steroidobacteraceae bacterium
CCAGCGTGGCGTCCGGCAGCACGTTGACGACGGCGGCGTTGATCGCCGACGTCGCCATGTTCAGGGAGGTCGTGCCTGCGCCAATGTTGAGCGTGCCGTTGCCATTGCCGCCGAGGCCCTCCGACACATTGAGGACGCCACCGTGCAAATCCAGGTTCGCGTTGAGCTTCACCGCATGATCGACGCCGGTGTAGTTGCCTTGATAGTTGCTGTCTAGATTGAGCCCGAGCGCACTGTTGACGCTCGTGATCGGCGCATTGATGACGATGTTGTTGCTGGCGTTCAGCGTCAGCGCCGAATCCACGCTGCCCGTCTTCGTGATGGCGGCGGAAACGGTGATGTCGCCATGCCATGGATCGGTGGCCGGGTTTCCCGTGCCGGTGGTGATGCTTACATTCACCCCCGAATCGAGTTGCGAAGTGATGGTGCCCGCACTGATCCGAGCGCCGGATTCGTTGGACACGAGGGCACCTGTGACGCCGCTGTCCGGGCCCGACGCCACGATCTCGATGTCGTACGGATCGATGTGCCACTCTCCGCCGCGGCCCAACACCGGCACATTGACGACATCCAGCGAACCGTGGCCCGAGGTGTCGACGTAGCCGCCCTTGCCGGCGCTGCCCGTGGCGGCGACCCGGCCGTCGATCGAGGCCGCCCCGTCTGCAATCAATTCCACGCGCCCGCCCGTGGTGCCGCTGGCGCTGATGTCCGATGTGCTCGATGTCTTCACATCACCGGATGCGCGAAGGAACACCCGTCCGCCTTCGCTCACCACGCTGTCGGCATGGATCTCTCCGCTGTTGCTCACCAGGCCGGCCGCCAGGCCGATGCGCCCGGCCTCCGCGACGATGCGCCCGAGGTTCTTCGCCTCACCCTGCGTGCCGGTGATCTCCACCGAAACGCCCGGTGTGCCGGTGTCCATCAGTTGCACGTTCTGTCCGGCAGCCAGCAGCACTTCGCCATTCGGCGCGTTCAGCGTGCCCGTGTTGACCACGCTCGGTGCCATCAGGTAGATGCTCCCGCCCCTGGCCGTGTTGATGGTGCCGGCGTTGCGCACCTCGCCCGCGGTGGCACCGCTCTTGAAGGTCAGCCGGCCTGCGAGAAAGTCGCTGTCGCTCACGTTCAGGGTGCTCGCCACGAAGCTGCCTACATCGATGCGCGCGCCAGCCCCCACCATGATGCCGGCCGGATTGATGAGCCACAGCGCGCCGTTGGCCTTGATCTGCCCCTCGATCTGCGAAGGGTCGCCGCCCAGCGTGCGCGCGAGCAGCGCGGACTGCGCGTTCGGCTGGCGGATGTCCACGACTGCGCCGGAGCCCACGTTGAAGGTTTGGAAATTGACCAGCGCCTGCGAGGTCGTCTGGTTGATGTTCAGGGTCGTGCCATTGCGGGTGATGGCGGCATTGCCGGAGGTGACGTTCCATCCCGTCGGCAAGGCCCCTGGTTGGACCTGCGCCCACAGCGGTTGGCTCATGGCCGCGCACAGTGTGGTGATGGCAAGTGGAAGACGGCGGAGTCTGAAGCAGCGCATGGGGATCTTTCCTTTTCTTCTTGTCGTCTTCAGTACGCCAGCACCGCGAGGAACTGCGCACGCCAGTCGCCGCGCTTTTCGTTCGTCGCGGTGCCTGCGTCCATCACACGGGCCACGTCCAGGCGCAGATTGAAATCCCGCGTCCAGACAT